>JBILFN010000030.1:0-16203 GCA_044351575.1 Chitinophagaceae bacterium | reverse complement strand
TTCCAATGTATATAACTGCTTGCTCATGTGTGTATCAATTGCACCGATGCAATAATAGAGAAAATAACACCAAACACAAAACGGGAGTTTTTTAGCGACAAACAAGGCGAATTCTCTCTTGTAGGGACCCTGCCCTATCCTATAACTTGAACTCCCAATTCGAGCCCATGCGCATGAGACAAATAAAGATCGGAAAGTCAATCACCAACCGTGATCAACCGAGCATAGAGAAATATTTGCAAGAGATCGCTGCCATCGAGCGTATCAGCCCCGAAGAAGAAGCGGAACTTTCACAAAAAATTAAGAGAGGATGCCAGTTCTCCCTGCAGCGATTGGCCAGCGCCAACCTGCGCTTTGTGGTCTCGGTGGCCAAACAATACCAACACCAGGGGCTGCCACTTTGCGATCTGATCAACGAGGGTAACCTGGGATTGGTCAAAGCCGCTGCCCGCTACGACGGCACCAAGGGGTTCAAGTTTATTTCGTATGCCGTATGGTGGATTCGGCAATCGATCTTATTGTCGCTGGCCGAGCATGGCCGTATCGTACGTGTACCGGTCAACAAGGTGAGCAGTGCGCTTCGCATGCAAAAGACCTATGCGACGCTCGAACAAGAGCTGGAACGCGATCCCACCCTGCAAGAGCTGGCATATCGTATGGGCGTTAGCGAAGAGGAGATCAAAGGTTGCCGGTGCGTACAAGTCAAACATCAAAGTATCGACAGCCCGTTGACCGAAGAGGAAACGATCGGACTGAGCGATACCCTCGAAGACAAAGAGAGCGCCCGGGCCGATCAACGGTTAGAGGGTACGGACTCTCTTCAGATCGAGATAGAGCGATGCCTGCATACCCTTTCAGACAGGCAACAACGGATACTCTGTGCTTATTTTGGCATCGGAAGACCCTTGTCCAAAAGCCTCGAAGAGATCGGGGCCGAACTGGGTATAAGCCGAGAACGGGTTCGACAGATAAAAGAGAAGGCGCTGGCCCGTCTTCAACATGCCAACCGGTCGCGTATGCTTCGCAGCTTTCTGGCCCAATGATCGGCTAACGCTCCGTATCTTTGACGCCCTTTATTACTATGTTCAACTCTCTACAGCAAAAACTCGAGACCGCCTTTAAGAACCTCAAAGGACAAGGGCGAATTACGGAACTGAACGTGGCCACCACCATAAAAGAGATCCGAAGGGCCCTGGTGGATGCGGACGTCAATTACAAGATCGCAAAGGAATTTACCGACAAGGTCAAAGAAAAAGCCATGGGAGCCAAGGTGATCAACGCGGTCTCTCCCGGCCAGTTGATGACCAAGATCGTAAAAGACGAGTTGACCGATCTTATGGGAGGCCAAGAGGCCGTCTTACAAGACAAGGGTAATCCGGCCGTTATTCTGATCGCGGGTCTACAGGGTAGTGGTAAAACCACTTTCAGTGGCAAGCTGGCCAATTATCTAAAACAAAAAAAAGGACTTAGCCCCCTGCTGGTTGCCGGCGACGTGTATCGCCCCGCAGCCATGGAACAACTCAGGGTACTCGGAGAACAGATCGGAGTAGAGGTCTATATCGATGCAGCCAATCAAGATCCGGTGGCCATTGCCCGCGATGCCGTAAGCAAAGCCCGAAGCCTCAACAAGAACGTCGTTATCGTCGATACGGCAGGCCGTTTGGCGGTCGATGAGGCCATGATGAATGAGGTCACCCGCATTAAAGAGGCGGTTCAACCCCAAGAAATTTTATTCGTTGTCGACAGTATGACGGGGCAAGATGCGGTAAATACCGCCAAGGCCTTTAACGATCGACTCAATTTTACAGGGGTCGTTCTTACAAAACTAGACGGCGATACACGTGGCGGAGCGGCGCTTTCCATTACCTATACGGTCAACAAGCCCATCAAGTTTACCAGCAATGGCGAAAAGATGGACACCCTCGATATCTTCTATCCAGAACGGATGGCCCAACGTATTTTGGGCATGGGCGACATAACCACGCTGGTCGAAAAGGCACAGGCGCAGATCAGCGAAGAAGAAGCCAAAAAACTCGAGGCCAAGATCAGAAAGAACAAATTTGATTTTGCCGATTTTAAGATGCAACTCGAGCAGTTAAAGAAAATGGGAGATATGAAAGAGATGCTGGGTATGATACCGGGTATGGGCAGCAAACTCAAGGATATTGACATCGACGAGAACGCCTTTAAGGGCATCGAGGCCATGATCAATGCCATGACGCCGGCCGAGCGGGCCAATCCCGACCTGATCGATCCCAGCCGAAAAAAAAGGATCGCCAAAGGCAGCGGCAAGGATATCCAAGAGGTGAACAATTTTATGAAGCAGTTCGACCAAATGCGAGATATGATGAAGAATATGAACAAGTTGGGCGCCTTTGGGAAAATGATGCCGGGCATCAGAAGATAATGGCAGGGCATAAAAAACTTGCCCGTTAAATACCCCCTTTGTATATTTGCACCCCCGGTTTTTACCGGGCCAAACACATATTGTTAACGCTGTTAAATTTCTATTTATGTCAGCCAAAATCCGTCTTCAAAGACACGGGTCTAAAAAAAGACCTTTCTACTTTATCGTCGTAGCCGATTCAAGGGCTCCCCGCGATGGAAAATTCATCCAGAAATTAGGAACCTACAACCCCCTGACCATTCCCGCTACCATTCAGCTGGATCGTCAAAAAGCACTGGAGTGGCTCAACAAAGGCGCCATCCCGACCGATACCGTTCGTCGTATCCTTAGCTTTAAAGGAGTGTTGTACCTGAAGCACCTGCTCAGAGGGGTTTCCTTGGGGTTGTTCGATGAGGCCGCTGCCATGCAAAAGTTCACCGAGTGGACCTCCGAGCACGACAACCAGATCAAAAAGAAAAACGAAGAGACCCAGCGTAAGCGCTCCGAAAAGCGTCAAGCTATTTTGTCTGCCTCTGTTGCCACTCGTCAGGCTAAGGTCGCTGCACAAGTTGCCGCACAGGCTGCTGCCGAAGCCCCTGCTCCTGCCGAAGAGAGCGGAGCTGCCGAGGCCGGTACCCCAGAGCAAACGACCGAAGCTTAATCGCTTTTCAACTACTAACGTTACTCATCCCGGCCGCTGCGCCGGGATTTTTTTTGCTGCCTGTTATTGATTTGCTTTGTAGACAAGAAACTATCTGATACCCGCCCCGTTTTAACTCGACAGGGTCGTATCTTTTACAACTGATCATCGTATGAAGAGCTATATAAAACTCGGAAAATTGGTGGCAGCCCACGGGTTGAAAGGAGAGCTTGTGCTGCAACACGAGCTGGGTAAAAAGACCGATCTCAAAAAACTCGAGGCCCTGTTCATCGAAATAAAAAAAGATTCCTTTGTGCCTTATTTCATAAACAAAGCAAAAGGCACCAGCGAAAAAGAATCACTGCTCTTGCTCGAAGAGATCGATACCCGAGAAAAAGCTCAGCAGCTGGTAGGTAAACCATGTTGGCTACCCGAAGAACAGTTTAAACAATACGCACATCGGCAAGCACCCGCCAACTTGCTGGGCTACCAGATCGCAGAAGAGGGCAAAGAGCCCCTGGGACTTGTACAGGAGGTTATCGAGCAGCCGCAACAATTATTATGTCGGCTGCAAATAGAAGGAAAGGAAGTGTTGATACCGCTTAACGAAGACACGCTTGTTGCCATCGATCATTCGGCTCGTACCATTACCGTTCGATTGCCCGAGGGATTACTGGATATTTATTTGAGTTGAACTTGCCTGCTCCTCAACCCTATATTGCCCATTTCGATCTGGATTCCTTTTTTGTTTCGGTCGAGCTGATCAACAATCCTTCGTTGAAAGGTAAGCCCGTACTAGTGGGGTCACTGGAGCGCGGCGTAGTGGCTACTTGCAGTTACGAAGCCAGAAAATTCGGCATTCACTCGGCCATGCCCATGAAAAGGGCGCTACAGCTGTGTCCGGAAGCTATCGTTACCAATGCCAGCCGTCATCAATACGGAAAATACTCTCGCTGGGTAACCGAACTGATCGCAGAGAAAGTACCGCTCTTCGAAAAAGCCAGCATCGATGAATTTTATGTGGACTTGACAGGAATGGACCGATTTTTTGGAGCCAGTACATTCGCTCAAGAACTTCGAAAACATATTACCGCACAAACCGGTTTACCGATCTCATGCGGGCTAGCCTCTGCCCGCTACATTGCCAAAATGGCCACCAACCAGGCAAAGCCCAACGGTTTTTTACAAATAAGACCGGGACAAGAGAAAGAATTTTTATGGCCATTATCCATAGATAAGATCAATGGGGTGGGCGAACAAACCGCACAATTGCTCAAGAGCAAAGGACTGTATACCATAGAGGACATTGCCCGTACACCCCTGCCGGTGCTTACTTCTTACGTAGGAAAATGGGGGGAGGCTCTCTGGGAAAAATCGCAAGGGATCGGCAGTGCTGTCATTTACACCGAATGGGAACAAAAGTCGGTGAGTCACGAGCAGACCTTTGACCAAGATTACAGCAACCTATCCTTTTTACTGCAACAGATCGTTTCACTTTGTGTGGAGACCGCAGCCGATGTTCGCAGCGAAGAAAAGCTGGCGGGCTGTATTACGGTCAAGATCAAATACAGCAACTTCGAAGTGGTCTCCCGACAAGAGACCATCGACTATACTGCACTCGATGATGTGATAACGGCCAAGGCAAAACTATTGTTTCAGCAGCTTTATCAACAAGGCCGACCGGTCCGATTATTGGGGGTTCGCTGTAGCCACTTGGTGCCGATCAACCTACAGATGAGCCTGTTCGAAAAAACGGCCGAAAAACTACAGCTCTATCAAACAATGGACGAGATCAACGAACGATTCGGAAAGGACGCACTGACCAAGGCAGCGATCGTGCAGCCTCCGCTACGTGACAAAGAGGAGTAACAAAGGGCATACGCTTCGTTGTATCTTTGCTGACCTAACAATTTTCTACGCACTTAACATACTACCTATGTCTGCTCTTTGGAAACAATATCAAGAACAACACCAAGACCGCTTCTTGAACGAAATGATCGACCTGCTTCGTATTCCCTCCATCAGTGCCAAGTCGGAACACAAAGAAGATATGATCCGTTGTGCCGAGGCTGTAAAAAATAGCTTACTGGCCGCCGGTTGCGATAGAGCCGAGGTAATGCCCACCGATGGATACCCCGTAGTATATGGAGAGAAGATCATCGATCGCGCTGCGCCCACCGTGCTGGTCTATGGCCACTACGACGTACAACCGGCCGATCCACTCGAGCTGTGGCATAGCGGGCCCTTCGATCCGGTAATCAAAGACGGAAAAGTATATGCCCGCGGTTCGGCCGACGACAAAGGCCAATTTTACATGCATGTAAAGGCATTGGAGATCCTATGCCAAACCAATACACTGTGCACGAACATCAAGTTCTTGATCGAAGGAGAAGAAGAAGTAGGCTCCCCCAATCTTGGCCCCTTCGTTGCTCGCCACAAAGAACTACTTAAAGCCGATGTTATCTTGATCAGTGACTCCGCCATGCTAAGCATGGATACTCCCTCACTCGATACCGGCGTAAGAGGACTTAGCTACATTGAAGTAGAAGTAACCGGACCCAACCGAGATCTACACAGTGGCATCTATGGGGGTGCGGTGGCGAATCCCATCACCATATTGGCCCAGATGATCGCCCGTTGCCACGATCAAAACAACCATATTACCATTCCAGGTTTCTATGATGATGTGGCGGAGGCCAGTGCAGAAGAAAGAACACTCATCAACAAAGCGCCCTACAGCGAAAAAGAATACAGCGAAGATCTGGGCGTCAACAGCCTTTGGGGAGAAAAAGGATACAGCACTTATGAACGTACCGGCATTCGCCCTACCCTCGAGGTCAATGGCATTTGGGGCGGTTACATCGGAGAAGGAGCCAAGACCGTACTGCCCTCTAAAGCCTACGCCAAGATCTCGGCTCGCTTAGTTCCCAACCAATCCTCAGAGAAGATCACACAAAAACTACTGGACTATTTTACCAGCATTGCACCTGCCTCGGTGCAAGTAAAAGCCTCGCTTCATCATGGAGGAGAGCCCTATGTAACACCGATCGATAGCAAGGGATACCAGGCGGCCGCCAAAGCCGTGGAGGCCACTTTTGGAAAAGCCCCCATTCCTGTTCGCGGAGGCGGCAGTATTCCCATTTGCTCGATATTAGAAAAAGAACTGGGAATCAAGATCGTGTTTATGGGATTTGGTCTGGATAGCGATAATCTGCACAGCCCAAATGAAAAATACAACATCGAGAACTATTTTAAAGGGATAGAGACCATTCCGCACTTTCACCGCTACTTTGCCGACCTGGCATAAGGATCCTGCCACATGTTTACGCATCGCTTTGCTGATATTTGTCAAGCAGTGATTGCAGCGCATCATTGAGCCGTCGGTTACCGCTGGTATAGATTTGAAGAAGCAATATAGCCACCTTCAAAAAAAACATATACCATGGAAAAACAACTTGTAGAAAAAGCCAGCCGCTCCCTGCCCTCCTTATTTGGAAACGGATGGCTCGATCGGATGCTCAGCACACCGCTCGATGAGTACTTGGGACTGACCCGCGTGTCGAATATTCCCGCCGTCAATGTAACCGAGACCGACAAAGAATACATTGTAGCGGTCGCAGCCCCGGGCATGGACCGTAAGGACTTTCAGGTAGAGACCGACGAAGACATGCTGACCATTTCGGCAGAGAAAGAAAAAGAAGAAAAAGAAGAGCGCGAAGGACGCTACAACCGCAGGGAATATAATTACAGTAGTTGGTCACGCTCCTTTAGTTTGCCCGAAGATTGCAATGCCGAAAAGATCGATGCCGAGTATAAAAGCGGTGAATTGCGCATTACGATACCCAAAACGGCCATCAAAAAGCCAAAGAACGTACATACGATACCCGTAGGCTAAGCAACCGCTCCGCGCATTTGGTAAGAACATGCCAGACCTTTCATGATTGGAAGGTCTTTTTTTTGCAAAAATACCGCAGGCAACGCAGGCGGTTTATATTTGCCACATGCACATCGATATCCTAACGGTATTGCCGGGTCTGCTCGAAAGTCCCTTTGCGCACAGCATCATGAAAAGAGCGCAAGAAAAAGGATTATTGTCCGTGGCCGTGCATCCGCTACGGCAATGGGCGGTAAATGAATATGGCCAGGTAGATGACTATCAATATGGTGGTGGGGCCGGTATGGTGATGATGTGCGAACCCCTGGCCCAGGCCATCGAAGCCTTGTCGGCCCAGGGCGCCTACGATGAGATTATTTTTCTTACTCCCGACGGTGAGACCTTCGATCAGCCCATGGCCAATCAGTTTTCGCTGAAAAAAAGACTGCTGTTGATCTGTGGGCATTATAAAGGGATCGACCAACGTATACGGGATCATTTTATTACCCGAGAAATTTCCATTGGCGACTATGTACTCAGTGGTGGCGAGTTACCTGCAGCCGTTTTGGTTGATGCGATCGGTCGGCTGATTCCCGGCGTTCTCAACGACGAGACCTCTGCGCTCACCGATTCGTTCCAAGATCAATTGCTCTCTCCTCCTGTCTATACTCGACCCGAAGAGTTCAGGGGTTGGAAAGTACCCGATATCTTGCTCAGCGGCAATCATCGCCTTATTGAGGAATGGAGACACGAACAAGCGCTCGAACGCACCCGCTTGCGTAGACCCGATCTGTTAAACGACTAATATTTTTCTATGCCTACCCCTCGAAGAAACTTTTTAAAACAACTCGCATTGGGTGGTTCGGCCATGGCCGGAGCCTACCCTTTGTTGGCCGCCAGCGACGAGCAACTAGAGAGATCCGAACAATTTAAGCGGGCTGCACCATCGTTTAATATGTGTGGTTACGCAGCGCCCAAGATCGACCATGTTCGCATTGGCATTATTGGAGTGGGTATGCGAGGCTCCGATGCCGTAGAGAGATTATCCTACATAGAGGGAACCACCATCGTAGCGCTGGGCGACAAATATCCCGATCGTATCGCGCGCGCTCAAAAGACACTAAGCGCCATGCAACGTCCTGTTGCCAAAGAATACAGTGGAGAAGAAGGATGGAGAAAAATGTGTGAGGACCCCGACATCGATCTCATTTATACCTGCACGCCCTGGACCCTGCACACTCCCATTGCCGTGTATGCCATGACGCAGGGAAAACATGTGGCTACCGAAGTACCCGCCGCCCTAACGCTCGATGAGTGCTGGCAGTTGGTCGACACCTCGGAGAAAACCAAACGGCATTGCATGATGCTCGAGAATTGTTGTTATGATTTCTTCGAGCTCCTTACCCTTAATTTGGTAAGACAAGGACTACTCGGCGAGATCGTTCACAGCGAAGGCGCTTACATTCACGACCTCTCTCAAGACTGGCTCTTTAACAAGAGAGCCTATGCCGATATGTGGCGTCTAAAACTCAACATAGGCAAGCAGGGCAATCTCTACCCCACGCATGGCCTCGGGCCTGTGGCACAGTGCATGAACATCAACCGCGGCGACGTAATGGAGCATTTGGTGAGTATGAGCACCGCAGACTTCAGTCTCTCACCGCTCGCCAAACAAAAAGCAGCGGCCGATCCTTTCTTTGCTCCGTATGCCGATTCTTCGTATCGCGGCAATATGAACAATACGATCATTCGAACCGTAAAAGGCAAGACGATATTACTGCAACACGACGTATCGACCCCTCGCCCCTACTCGCGTATCCACTTGCTAAGCGGCACCAAAGGCATGGCACAAAAATGGCCCGGCCCGGCCCGGATCGCAGTTGGTCACAGTTGGCTAAAACCAGAGGAGCAAAAAAAACTCGAAGAGAAATACACCCTTCCACTGGTCAAACATATCGGAGCCATTGCCAAAGAAGTGGGTGGGCACGGAGGAATGGATTTTATCATGGACTGGAGACTCATCGATTGCTTGCGCAACGGACTTCCCCTCGACCAAGATGTCTATGATGCGGCTGCCTGGAGCGCTATTGTGCCGCTTAGCATTCGCTCGGCAGAGAAAAAGTCCCGAACGGTCGACATACCCGATTTTACGCGCGGAAACTGGAAAACGAATCAACCCGTAGCGCTGCATCTCGACGGCGGAGCCACCACCCCCGTTCGCGCCATTGAAAAGAAAAAAGAGTAACCAGTGGTTTTCTTTTAAAGCGTTCCTTAAACAAAGCAGCGGCATTTGCCGAAAGCCTTTATTTTTGGAGAGCTAACGTATGCGCCCACTCCCTACCCAATTGATCGACCCCACGTACCAGTTTCCGTTACGGTATAGCCGCTACGAAAAGTTTTGGTTGCGGTTCATTAACGATCCAAGGGACCTTCCATTTATTCACTTGCTAACGGCAATTCATGTGCTGGTCATTCCGCTGGCCATCTTGTTATATACACCGCTTTTGCAAGGTTCGTTATGGTGGGTCGCCTACGCCTTGTACTTCTATATTGCTCAATTATACTTTAAGGGTCGTTTTGGACTAATGCTGCATTGTATCTGCCATCGCAAACTATTCAAGAAAGAAGCAAGCTTCTTGCAACACTGGGTCATTTGGGTGGTGTGTCCTTTTTTTGGTCATACCCCCGAAACCTATTTTTCTCACCACATGGGAATGCATCATGTAGAGAATAATATGGAGGAGGATGCCAGCAGCACCCTACGCTACCAGCGCGACAGTCTGCTTGGGTTCGTACAATATGTGTTGCGCTTTCTGGTACTGGGATTTAGAGATACGTTTATGTATTTTTTTAGCCGTAACAGAAAAAAGTTCTATATGCGGCTTACGGCAGGTGAGATCTCCTTTTACGTTTTCTGTACGCTGATGATGTGGTACAAAGGCTCGGTGACCTTACTTGTATTTATCGTCCCCTTTGTATTTGCTCGCATAGTAATGATGCTCGGCAACTGGGCCCAGCACGCCTTCGTCAATCCCGATAATCCCGAAGACAACACGATCAACTGCATCAACACAGCCTATAACAAGACCTGCTGGAACGATGGCTATCATTTTATTCATCACGAAAGACCGGCGCTACACTACACCGATATACCAGGCGAGTTCCTAAAAAGAAAAAGCGAGATGGCTCGCCGAAAGATATTGACCTTCGAAGGCATCCATTACCTGCATATTTTTTTGTGGCTAATGACCAAGCGATATGATAAACTGGCATCGCGACTGGTCAACATAGATACCATGTTCAGCAGCGAAGAAGAAGCCATCGCTGTCTTAAAGCAACGCACCCGAAGATTGCGCTGATATCGCTGTACGTTCCGTTCTTGGATCGACAGCTCAAGCCTCCTGCCCGGTCCATAGTGCCCCGCCGATCGAATCGCGAGAAGCGCCGGTTACAGAAGAAAGTACGGTATACTCTTGTCTCCAGCGCAACACTGCCATAAAGGCCATTATGAGCGCCTCTTTGTATTGTACGATATCGATCGAGGGAACTTCGACCACTACGCCCAGCGGTTCTATCGCTTCGCGAAGCTGCGCGATCAGAAAATCGTTACAGGCCCCGCCGCCGGTAGCCAGCATGCGAGTATTTGATACTGTTTTATGTTCAGCGTGCTGACCCGACAACTGTTGCACGGCCGCGGTTATTTGCAAAACAATATGTTTGGTATAGGTGGCCAGCATATCCGAGACAGAGAGTCCCGATGCGTGTACCAGCGGAAATACTACCTCGGTTCCAAAATCATTGGCCAGCGATTTGGGATAGGGTAATTGGTAATACGACAGCGCAGCGAGTTTCTCTAGCAAGCCCCGATCGACCACTCCCGTGGCCGCCAGTGCACCTCCTTTATCGTACTCGAGGCCATTTAGCGCAGCGATCATATTCAACACCCGGTTGGCCGCACAGATATCGAAGGCCACATACGGCTCACCGGCGTAAGATATATTGGCAATACCGCCGATATTCAAAAAAAATGCAGTGTCCTTAAAAAGATACTTTTCGCCAATAGGGACGATCGGGGCACCCTGTCCGCCCAAGGCAACATCCATTGCCCGCAGATCGGTGACGACCGAAAGACCGGTGAGCGCGGCCACCGAAGCGCCATCACCCAACTGCCCTGTCATATGCCGGCCCGGCAAATGAAAAGTGGTATGACCATGAGACCCCACTACGGCTACTTTATACTGTAACTGATGACGGTCAACAAAAGCATTGACCTGCTCGCCCAGCCAACGGCCATAGTCCGTATGCAACAGGCAGTAATCGCGAGCAGAAAGTTCGGTCGCGCTTCGTAATCTGCCGACCCAATCTGCCGAGTAGGAAATACATTCAGAAGGCCCGAGCGTAAAGCTCCATTGCCCCCCCTGCTCCAGAAATGTAACGTACACCATATCGAGGCCATCGAGGGAGCTGCCACTCATCAAACCAATAGCGCGATATTCCATGCAGTGAATTTTGTAGATTTGTAAAAGTAGCTTTTCTACCGAAAACTGTCGTATGGTCATTAATCTTAGTCAGTCCCATTCACTGGTCAGCAATTGGGTCAGTGAGTTGCGAGATACCGCGGTGCAAACCGATCGGATGCGTTTTAGAAGAAATCTCGAGCGCATTGGCGAAGTAGCCGCCTACGAGATCAGCAAAACCTTGCCTTTTATTGAAAAGGAGGTGCCGACACCCTTGGGTACGGCCACTCAAAAAGTACTTAAGCAATATCCCGTGCTGGCCACTATTCTGCGGGCAGGCCTGCCGCTGCACCAGGGATTGCTCAATTACTTCGATCAATCCGATAACGCATTTATAAGCGCCTATCGCAAACATCACCCCGACGGCAGCTTCGAGATCAGCCTGCAATACGCCTCCAGTCCCGAGCTAACCGGGCGTGTGCTAATTATCGCAGACCCCATGCTGGCTACCGGCGCATCGCTGGTCAAGACTATTCAGGAGCTCAAGGACGAGGGGGAACCCAGCGAGATCCATGTGGTGGTGGCCATTGCCTGTACCGCCGGTATCGAAAACCTGCTCCGCCAAGCTCCGTACGTAAAAATTTGGTGCGGAGACATTGACGATGAGCTAACTGCGAAAAGTTACATAGTGCCCGGGCTGGGTGATGCCGGCGACCTGGCCTTTGGCCCCAAGCTACAGAGCTAATAACTCGCTGAAATTCCGTAACTTTCCCCTTCGGCTGTAAAGTAAAAGGGATGGCCATGCAATCCCGAGGCCCTTATTGCGTTATTGAATGTCGATGAGATCGATCATACTGACCCTGACCTTAGTCGTTGCGATTGGCATTTCTGCACATGCGCAGGATCCCAATTTTTCGCAGTTCTTTGCCTCACCCCTTACCCTCAACCCCGCCCTGACCGGGAAGTTTGACGGCGCCGTTCGGGTAGCCGGAAACTACCGCAACCAATGGCCTACCATACAAAATGCATTCGTTACCCAAACGATATCGGTCGATTTTGGGTTAATGCCTAACCGCATTCCCCTAACCGACAATATGGGAGTGGGCTTATTGGCCATGAGCGATGTGGCCGGAAACGGAGTGCTAACCACCAATTATGCGGGTGTTTCCTTTTCGTATCATAAAGGAATGGATGAAGATGGGATGCACCAGGTAGGCGTCGGGTTTCAAGGAGCTTTTATTAACAAGCGGCTGGATGTAAGCAAATTGATCTTTGCCGATCAGCTTACTCCCTTGGGATTTACCGGTGTAACCAGTGAGATCTTCAATAACCAGCGGCTTAGCATGGGCTATTTCGATCTGAGTGCCGGCCTACTGTACAGCGGCAGCACTAACGGATACAATAATTTTTATTTCGGGGCATCGATGTATCACCTCAACCGACCCAAAGAAAGCTTTCAGGGTGGTCAGTATATTCTCAGCACCCGCACCACTTTGCAGGCTGGCGGACGTATTCCCATTGGCGGATATCACTACTTTCATATTGCGGCCAACCACAGTATGCAGGCAAAGGCCACCAATACCATAGTGGGTGGCGCCTTCTCGTACAATGTAAATAGCAGCGAAGAAGATCCCGTTAATATTTATCTGGGTAGCTGGTATCGCCTTAAAGATGCCATTATTCCCTATGTAGGCCTTGAATTCAAAGGGCTTCGCCTGGGTGCTAGCTATGATGCCAACACATCACTGCTTAGACCTGCTACCAACACACGCGGGGGAATGGAAATTTCGCTGATCTATATCAAGCAACCCTCCGATCCCAGTCTAAAGAGACTTAATTGTCCCAAGTTTTGATCCGCAACATTCGGATGACCTGAATAAATTTTTGACCCTGTGAAAGAGATCGTCATCGCTTTTCGGTCCTGGCAAGAAGCGCATCTGTTTATCCGGACACACCGGCTGCTGCGCGAAATTTTATGGCCTGGCATCGTATATAGTTTTTTGGCAGTTCTCTCACTTTATTTTTTTGCAGGATCTTCTAGCGAAGCCGTTACATGGATGAGCGAACGGCTTGGAATCGAAAATTGGCTGCAGCAAGAGCGCAACGAATGGCTAAGCTTCTTATTTGTGATGAATGGAATGATGCTTCGCCTGGTGCTGATGATCTTCTACTTCTCGTTGTTCAAATACCTGCTACTGGTAATCGGCTCTCCTGCCTTTACCTATCTCAGCGAAAAAACAGAGGCGCTCCTCGATGGCAAAGAGCACCCCTTTAGCTGGGCCGATGTAAAAGAAGATGCCAAAAGAGGCATACGGCTGGCCTTGCACAATGCAGGCAAACAGGTCTTTTATTTTATGGGATTGATCTTACTGTCGTTGGTACCCCTGGTCGGCTGGATCACCCCCTTGATTGCCCTGGCGCTCGAATCGTACTATTTTGGCGTCTCGATGCTCGATTATTCCTTTGCCCGAAATCGGTTTACCCTTAAGGAAAGTCTTTTATTCTCTTCGCAACACAGAGGATTGGCCATTGGTAACGGAATTGTTTTCTTTGCCATGCACGCAATGGTCTGGCTGGCTCCCGCCTATGCCATTATCGCCGCCACCCTGAGTGTTCGTCAGGTAAAAAAAACATGAGCACCGTATATCTGATACCCGCCCCGCTACATCCCGAGGCCACACAAGTGCTGCCTTCCTATGTAATGGAGGCCATCAAAGAATGCAAGGTATTTTTCGTGGAGAACGAAAGAACCACCCGGCGTTATTTTAAGAAGTGCTGGAAAGAAATGATCATTGACCAGTACGAATGGCATACTATCGGCGAGCCAACCACCGCCTCGGCTTTTTTAAAAGCACTTCAAAGCAATGATGTGATCGGTATCGTTAGCGAGGCAGGCTGCCCGGGCGTAGCCGACCCGGGACAAGAGTTGATCGCGCTCGCACACCGGCATGGCGCGACCGTTAAGCCACTCGTAGGGCCCAGTTCGATATTACTGGCATTGATGGCCAGTGGATTCAACGGACAACGCTTTCATTTTGCAGGATATTTGCCCATAGAGGAGCACGAACGGGTGCGGGTCCTAAAGCAACTTGAGCAGCGCTCTGCCAGCGAAAAATGCACACAACTCTTTATCGAGACTCCCTATAGGAACAACCAGTTGTTAGTTTCGATACTCAAACACTTACATCCAGGCACTCAGCTTTGTATTGCCACCGATCTGACCGGATCTACAGAATGGATCAAAACAAGTACGGTAGAGCAGTGGAGAAAGGATGTTCCGGAACTGCACAAGCGACCAGCCCTATTCGCTATCTATGCTGCCTAAAAAAAAGAGAGAGAAATAAATTAAAACTGTAGTTTTGTTTTTCGTTATCGCCACTGAGCTATGACAAAAAGTAACCTGCCTACAGAACTTAAATCGCCGACCCGTCTTTGCTGACAGGACGAACCCCTCACCCCGGTCCCTGTCAGTGAAAAAATCCCCCCGCAATTTTTCTTGGACTGGTGATCCTCACTTCTAACGGTTAATTTGAATTGAATACATCGCTGCTCATTAGAGTGGCCACCTCGGCCGACTCCGTATATGCGACCACCATCACTGACGAAATGGCTGCCTCGGCAGCAGCGCGTGGTACCGGTATTGCTAGGCGTACCCCCGAATACATTGCCCAGAAGATACAAGAAGGAAAGGCCGTGATCGCCGTAACAGCAGAAGGCGAGTGGGTTGGCTTTTGCTATATCGAAACCTGGAGCCATGGAGAGTATGTAGCCAATAGTGGCCTGATCGTTGCCCCGGCCTATCGTAAGAGCGGGGTGGCCAAAGCCATCAAACAAAAGATCTTTCAACTCTCAAGAGAAAGGTATCCGCATGCGAAACTCTTTGGCCTTACCACCGGACTGGCCGTAATGAAGATCAACAGCGAGCTCGGTTACGAGCCCGTTACCTACGGTGAACTTACGCAAGACGAAGCCTTTTGGGCCGGCTGTAAAAGTTGTACCAACTACGAGATCTTGATGAGCAAAGACCGTAAAAATTGTATGTGCACCGCAATGCTCTATGATCCCGCCGATCACTATGCGCCCGAAGAGACCCAGCGCTTTTTTGAAGAAAAAAAATCAGTGCTCGAACGATTACTACGTTTCAAGCAATGGAAACTGCTTCAATCTTTTTTAAAGAAAGAGAGAAGAGCTGGCAGTAAGACCGCCGGATTTCTACATCATCTATTTAAACAGTAAGTAACCTTTAACTAATTTACCATGGCTAAAAAAGTGGTCCTTGGATTTAGCGGTGGTCTCGATACCACCTATTGTGTAAGGTATCTGGTGGCAGAGCAAGGGTACGAGGTGCACAGCATTATCGTAAACACCGGAGGATTTTCAGACGAGGAGTTACAGCGCATAGAGGCCCATGCCTATGCACTGGGCGTTCGCACCCATACCACTGTACATGCTGTAAAAGAGTACTACGATCGCATTATTCGATACCTGATCTATGGCAACGTACTCAAGAACAATACCTACCCCCTTTCAGTATCGGCGGAGCGACTCAGTCAAGCCCTACAAATTGCCACTCATGCAAAAAAGCTCAATGCCGATGCCGTAGCCCATGGCAGCACCGGCGCTGGCAACGACCAGGTACGATTCGATATGATCTTTCAGATTATGGTACCCGAAATGGAGATCATTACGCCCATTCGGGATGCAAAATTGAGTCGTGAGGAAGAGATCGACTATTTAAAGAGCCAAGGTATCGAGATAAATACCGAGAAAGCCCTTTACTCCATCAATAAAGGTATTTGGGGGACCAGTGTGGGAGGAAAAGAGACACTTTTCTCTAACGGTATGC
>JBILFN010000107.1:0-5883 GCA_044351575.1 Chitinophagaceae bacterium | reverse complement strand
GGATGGTTTCTTTTTGAATTGTACGAAGACGCCCGCCTGGTAGAAAGGCACAAAGTTTTTTTAGAGAAGAACTTTTGATCCGTCTTACGGTTGAATGGCTGGCAAGTCCAAGAAATTTATTCCGAACACCGATTCGAAATGCGCACGTAAGGATTTTTTTACGGCTTCCATATCGATGATATGCCCGGTCTCGCGCTCTATGGACGTAACCGATTTATTAGCGATCCCACAAGGAACAATATTATTGAAGTAAGAAAGGTCGGGATGTACGTTCAATGCGAACCCATGCATGGTAACCCATCTGCTGCATCGCACGCCCATCGCACAGATCTTGCGCGCCCGACCGGGCAGGTCAGGGTCAAGCCAAACCCCGGTCTCTCCCTTAGAGCGGTGTCCCTTTATACCATAATCGGCCAGGGTTAGAATAATCACCTCTTCGAGCTCACGCAGGTAACGACCGATATCGGTATAAAAACACTCCAAGTCAAAAATGGGATACCCCACGATCTGTCCGGGGCCGTGATAGGTAATGTCGCCGCCACGGTTGCTTTGGTAAAACCCGATCTGACGTTGTTCCATCTCTTGCCGGTCAATGAGCACATGCTCCATCTTACCGCTCTTACCTAATGTATAGACCGGCGGATGCTCGACGAACAAGAGATGATGCGAAGTAGTGGCTCCTGCCGCTTTTTGGGCCAGTGTCTGCTGCAATAACTGCTCTTGCAGATCCCAGGCCAACCTATATTCGAGTGTGCCGAGGTCTTTAAAATGTACTACTTGCCCCATAGAAATACAAAGGTACCGACAAAGCGCCAAGCTTTACCTTTGCCTGTATGAAACCCGAAACAGCGGATCAGATCGTAGAGGTGAACGACGAACTATTTGAACGCTTTACCCTTCAGGTCGACAAAGGGCAAGAACCGCTTCGCATCGATAAATTTCTTACCAACCGAATTGAGGGCGCCACCCGCAACAAATTGCAACAGGCCATGACACTGGGCATGGTTACGGTCAATGGACAGCCGGTCAAACCAAATTACAAGATAAAACCATTCGATCAGGTCTGTATTTACTCGGACGTTAGCCCCGAAGAGACAGAGGTGGTTCCCGAAAAAATGGATCTGACCATCGTATTTGAAGATGCCGATCTGATGGTCATCCATAAACCCGCAGGGCTGGTGGTTCATCCGGGTAGCGGCAACTACTACGGCACCTTGCTCAATGGGGTCGCTTGGTATTTGAGGCAACAGAACCCCGCCATCTCGGAAGAGATGCTGCCCCGTTTCGGACTGGTTCACCGAATCGATAAAAACACTAGCGGACTACTGGTGCTGGCCAAGACCGATATTGCCATGCGACAACTGGCCAAACAATTCTTCGATCATAGCGTAAAAAGAGAATACCATGCCTTGGTCTGGGGCGATCTGCAAGAGGAGCAGGGCACCATTAAGGCCCATGTCGGAAGACACCAACGCTTTAGAAAAAAATTCGAGGCCTATCCCGATGGGGATTACGGAAAGGAGGCCATTACCCACTACCAGGTCTTGGAAAGATTTGGCTATGTAACCTATGTGCGCTGTATACTGGAGACCGGAAGAACGCACCAGATTAGGGTTCACATGAAACACCTGGGTCATCCGCTGTTCAGTGACGATACCTATGGAGGCGACACGATCGTAAAGGGAACCGTTTACGCCAAATACAAACAATTCGTAGAGAACTGCTTTGCTCTTTGCCCCCGACAGGCCCTGCATGCCAAGACACTGGGTTTTCTGCATCCGGTCACCCAACAAGAGATGTACTTTGATACGCCTCTTCCATCCGATCTGGAAAAACTTATCGCTAAATGGAGAAATTATGCGGCAGGATTCAAGAAAAGCAATTAGTGTACATCGTAGATCGTGGCCGTAAACAACCCCCTTTCTCTTTTTTTAAAGACCAGGTCCCAATCACCTACATAGCGTAATAGCGCAGGCACCACCCATGGCCCATAGCGGGCCATCTCGACCTCCATCGAAACAGAGAAATCATATACTCCGGCCCGGTAGCTCATGGTATAGGTTCGCTTCAGCACCTCCATGGTACGAATGCTAAACCAGGTATCCATCTTGTCGATCACCAACTGGTCTCGCTGTGCCGCTGTCAATCCCTTTTTGGCAGTCACCGAAAAAAGGTAACAAGGCTCTTCGCGATGCTCACCATAGTCGATCGAAAAATCATACAACCTGGCACGATCGCCGTCAAAAATATCCATCTTGTCTCCCAACAGAGGAACGCCCTGCACGCGCTGGCCGGGTTTAAAGAGGAGCATCTTAAGTTGCTCCTTGTGCTTGGACACGCCGCTTAAGTTCCGAGTAGAAAATTGACGATTGTTAACTACGTTCGTCTCTCCACAAACGGATCCCTTGGTAAAAAATAAACTTGCGTACAGGGCCGCCGTGTAATAATTGTACTGCTTTTTTCTATCGTAAAAGTTTCCGCTGGCCTTTTCTTCTAGCACTTGCATGGAGCGACAATTGCCGGTACGCACCTGGCGGGTCTTGCTTAGCAAGCGAGCTTGAATCTGTCCTTGCCGGTCGCGCATCATTATATCATTACTAGATGTAAAATTGAGGACCCGCAGATTCTTGAATGCCTTGTAAAAACTCGTGTCGGTCCTTACTTGCTCTATAAATCGATTTACATTGAGCCGGCTGCGTACGATCACTTCCGACAAACGGATAGACCGTGCCAAACGGGTCTGCTCGAGGGCATCCTCGGTAACAGACTGAGACCATAGCAGCGGAGCAAAAAGAATAGACAGTATCAGCAATAAGGTCCTCATCCTAGAATTGCATCTTGTAATCGACCTTAACCTGTCCTTTGGTTATATCGTTCAGCTTTCCTTTAAGCAGCTTCTTTTTTAAGCCCGAAAGATGATCGATAAAGAGTTTCCCTTCGAGGTGATCGTATTCGTGAAGGATTACACGGGCCGTTAACCCCGAGAAGGTTTTTCGTTGCGGCTGCCACTGCTCATCTTGATACTCCAACTCCACTGTGGCCGGACGCATTACATCTTCCCTAACCTTGGGGATGCTCAGACAACCTTCGTTATAGGCCCAGGGAGTTCCCGCGAGCGAAACGATCTGCGCATTGATAAAAACTGATTTGATTCCAGGGGCGTCCGGGTAATTTTTTCGCTCCTCGTCGGACATGCCCTCAAAGATCTGCAGCGTGTCGACCGTAAAGAGCCGGATACCCCTGTTAACTTGTGGAGCCGCCAGCCCAACGCCATTGCTGGCATACATGGTCTCCCACATATCGGCAATAAACGACTCCAGCGGCAGCTCTCCGGGTTGCAATGGTGCTGCCACTTTTCTAAGTACAGGATGCCCGTAGGCGACAATAGGAAAGATCATAGCACAAAGTTACGCACCTTGTACCGATCGCAGGTATTCTTGCAAAAGGATGGTGGCCGCGATCTCGTCGACCAACTTCTTATCGCGACGTTGCTTTTTCTTGAGCCCCATCTCCAGCATGGCATCCTTGGCCATCTTTGAGGTAAAGCGCTCGTCCATCTTCTGAATAGGAATGGCCGGAAAATTCTTTTGAAGATCCGTAATGGCCTTCGCCACGATCGGGGTACCGTGGGTTGCACTGTCGTCCCAATTGGTGGGCCAACCCACCACAAAAAGAGACAAGGTCTCGTTTCGCAAATACTCTTTTAGATATGCGATCAACTGACCGGCATCGATCGTGGTCAGTCCTGTGGCAATGATCTGCATAGGATCGGTTACGGCAATACCCGTTCGCTTTGCTCCAATATCGAGTGCCATTATCCTGGCCATATCAGAAAAATTTTAAGAGGTCGATCCATAAAAAAACGGCAAAACCGATCGAGGCGATCCCGTTCGACGTCATAAAGGCGATATTGACCTTGCGCAGGTCATCGGGCTTGACCAATGAATGCTGGTACCAAAGCATGGCGATGAACAAGGCGGCGCCCACCCAATAGAAAGTTCCAAATTTACCGTACCACCCTGCCCCTAAGACCAGCATCGCGCACCCTGTGTGCAGTATCCTCGACAATAGCAAGGCTTTGCTTTTACCCAACCATACCGGCATAGAGAAAAGTTGTTGCGAACGATCGAAGGCCTCGTCTTGCAATGAGTAAATAATATCGAAGCCCGATACCCAACAGAGCACCAACAATGAAATAACGATCGGCAAAACGGCGAAATGTCCGGTAACGGCCAAATAGGCCCCAAGTGGAGCCAGCGATAATCCTAACCCCAGCACCAAGTGACATAGCGAGGTAAACCGCTTAGTGTAGCTATACCCCAAAACGACCCCCAAGGCCACAGGAGACAGATAAAAACAAAGGGAGTTTATAAAAAAAGTACAGGCAACGAATAACAAGGCATTGCCTATCGTAAAAAGTAATGCGCCGGTAGGACTTATGACCCCTGCAGGAATCTCACGACCGGCCGTACGAGGATTGTTGGCATCGTAAGCGCGGTCGAGGTAGCGGTTAAAGGCCATGGCCGCACTTCGCGCAAAGACCATACAGCCGATCACCAGTATCAATCGCCATACCAAGGCGTTAGTGTAAGAACCCTGCAAGATGTTTGCGCCCGGCGAAGACGCCGACATAAAAAGCCCCTCCCGTACACCCAGCGAAAAACCCACCAAGGCAAAGGGCATCGCAAAAATGGTATGCGAAAAGGCGATCATTCCCAGATAATGCCGTATTCTCTTTTTCATGATCGGTCGACCTGTTTTTGAAGGGAGCGACGGACCAGCTCCCAGAGAACCACGCCGGCTGCGGTAGCGATATTGAGCGAATGCTTCATGCCAAACTGAGGAATTTCGATACAGCCGTCGCAATGCTTTATAGTATCGCTCTCTACACCGCTTACCTCATTGCCAAAGACGATCGCTATTTTTTGATCGGGCAACAAGGGCACTTGATGCAAGGCCATACTCGCATCGGTCTGCTCAGCGGCCAGCACCTTGTATCCTAAGGCGTGTAGTTCGCTTATGGCCGTAGTGGCTTTTGCCACCTGCTTCCAGGGTACTGCCTCTTCGGCCCCCAGGGCTGTCTTGGCAATTTCTTTGTGAGGAGGGGTGGCACAATAGCCCACCAAATAAAGCGACTCGATAAAAAAAGCATCAGCGCTTCGAAAGACACTACCCACATTATACGCGCTACGAATATTCTCGAGTATCACTACGATCGGAAAGCGAGGCAATTCTCTGCACTGCGCAACCGATAATCTTCCCATCTCCTCGCCGCTTAGTTTACGCATGCGGCAAAGGTAAGCAGGGTTCCTTATTTTTGTCTCTCACGGCTAGCGCACCGATCACCTATGGCAAAAACCACCTCTTCAGAAACGCCGCTCATGCAGCAGCACCGGGCCATCAAACAGAGATATCCCGATGCGATACTACTGTTTAGGGTTGGTGATTTTTATGAGACCTTCGGGCAAGACGCCGTGGTGGCCTCGCGCGTATTGGGCATTACCCTTACCAAAAGAAATAATGGAGCGGCCGCTTCGGCCGAATTAGCGGGCTTTCCACATCACTCGCTCGACAGCTATCTTCATAAGTTGGTAAAGGCCGGGCACCGTGTTGCGGTTTGCGATCAGCTCGAAGACCCTAAACAGGCAAAGGGTATCGTTAAAAGAGGCGTCACCGAAATGGTTACCCCGGGCACGGCCACCGGTGACAAGTTGCTCGAACAACGATCCAATAATTTTTTGGCGGCCATTACGCCCGCCGCCAATGGTCAGTATGGACTTAGCTTGCTAGATCTCTCTACCGGAGAACTATTGCTATCGGAAGGCGGCGCCGACTATATCGATAAACTACTACAGAGTTTTCAGGCCGCAGAAATTGTTTGCA
>JBILFN010000029.1:0-16325 GCA_044351575.1 Chitinophagaceae bacterium | reverse complement strand
CACCACGACCGCTATACCACACGCTTTAAGCCCTATACCTATGTTACCGATATTTTGATGAATGGAATTTATTGGGAAGAGGGCATGGAGCGGCTTTTCGAAAGCGAAGACGTGCGTGATCCCCAATTTCGCATTGTTAGCATCGCCGATATCAGCGACGATGCCAATGGGTCGGTTCCGATCAATCTGGGCGATCAAAGCATCGAGGATCCGCTCTATGGGGTCGATCGTTTAACCCTTACTAAAACGGCACCTTACCTGCCCGGATCTATCGATGTGATGGCCGTCGGTAATTTGCCCAATGAATTGCCCCGCGATGCGAGTCGCTATTTTGGAGAGCAACTTATCAAGTATATTTTAGAAGACCTGTTCAAGGGAGGCTCTGCCCTTATCGAAAAAGCTACGCTTGCCAACAATGGGCAACTTTCTCCTTTCTACGCGTACATGCGCAATTACGCGGGTCTCGATTGATCTTACAGGGCCAGATAATAATCTTTTAGCAGGTCGGTAAACGCAGTGCTATAGGAGCCCTCTGTACTTGTAATACAGATCTCT
This sequence comes from Chitinophagaceae bacterium, assembly GCA_044351575.1. GTDB lineage: Bacteria > Bacteroidota > Bacteroidia > Chitinophagales > Chitinophagaceae > JJ008. The sequence goes on along the minus strand of JBILFN010000029.1, from coordinate 15,770 downwards.
TTTTGATCGATTGCAATTGGCAGGTGCGTTGAACCGGTCTGTTTTCGCTGACCGGCTACCAGCATTCGGTGGGGCATTTGCCGCGCGTTGGTTCTTACGATAATTTTTTCAACTTTAGTTAGTTCGGCAGAGCGAAGCAGTGCCTCGGCCTCTTGCTCTCTGCGAGCGGGCAATAACAGAAAAAAATAACCGCCGGCCTGTAGATGTTGAGAAATGAACAAGAATAATTGCGATAGCGTGAGCGTATCATCATGAAAAGCCCAGTTTCTTTTTTGTAAAGCGGCTTTTAGGTCATCTTGGTAAAAAGGAGGATTGCTAACGATAATGTCGTAAGGGGCCGAGGGTAAAAAAGTGGTTACGTCGGCAGTAACGACTTTTAATTGCGCCGCAGCACCCGCTTTCGCAATATTTTGCCGGGCCTGTCCTGCGGCCGGTTCGTCTATTTCAAGCGCTTCGATGGTACTAGTAGAATTTTTTTGATGTATCATCAGCGAGAGTAGACCGGTGCCGGCTCCTACATCGGCTATTCGAAGTGGAACCGAGCGAGCCTGAGACTCAGTAATGACCTTCTGGATGTAGTCACTTACCCAAGCGCCAAATAAGCAGGCATCGGTAGATACTTTCATGGCGCACTGGTCTTGCCAAATGGTAAATTGCTTGAACGAAAAATAGTCGTTGGCCATAAAAATTACCAAGTGGCTTTGGCAGTGGAGCGAAGATCGAGCGAGGCGAATTGCTTATCCAGGTATTTGTAGTAGCCTGTAATGGCGATCATGGCCGCATTGTCGGTGCAGTACGCCAACGAGGGTATGGTGGAATGGTAATGATATTGCGCAGCCATTTGCTGTATGCCGTTTCGTAGCCCACTGTTGGCCGATACGCCACCGGCCAGCGCAATGTTTTTAATGCCGGTCATCACCACGGCTTTTTTTAGTTTATGCAGCAAAATAGAGACGATACGTTGCTGAATCGAGGCGCAGAGGTCTGCCAGATTCGCATCTATAAAGGCGCGTTGTTCTTGGGGCGTGGCGATCAGCTCTGGGTGATACGCGTGGCTTTTTCCCGCATTTTGCAAAAAGTATAGAATGGAGGTTTTTAATCCGCTAAAACTAAAATCGAGATTGGCGATCTGGGGTTCCGGAAATACGAATCGATCGGCGCGACCTGTTTTAGCATACCTGTCAATTAGCGGGCCACCGGGGTAGGGCAGTCCCAGCAACTTGGCGCTCTTGTCGAAGGCTTCTCCCGCGGCATCATCAATGGTTTCTCCAATCACTTCCATATGAGTGGGGCTTTCGCACTTGACCAGCTGGGTATGTCCGCCACTTACCGTAAGGCATAAAAAAGGAAAGGCCATCGTGGGATGCTCGATCAGGTTAGCCAGCACATGGGCCTGCATATGATGAACCGCGATCAATGGTTTACCAAGCGAGAGGGCCAGCGACTTTGCAAATTGCCCGCCTACCAAAAGCGATCCAATAAGACCGGGACTTTGTGTATATGCAATGGCATCGATGGTATCGATCGATACGGTAGCTTTTTGTAGCGCCAGCTCTACTACCGGAACTATATGCTGGAGGTGCGCGCGCGAGGCCAGCTCGGGAACTACCCCTCCGAATTTTGCATGCACCGCCTGCGTGGCTATTTCGTTAGATAAGATCTTACCATCTACGCACACGGCAGCTGCTGTTTCGTCGCAAGAGGATTCTATGGCAAGGATACGAACGGGCACCACTGCAAAAATAACGAAGTTCTGCGGCCTCTTTTTATTTACTGCGAATGGCCACTACCGGATCCATGCGGGCGGCTTGTCGTGCAGGGATAAAGCCGGCAATGATGCCCACTATAATGCAGATGCCAATGGCCAGCAGCATATTGCTGGTAGATATAAACACAGGAAAATTCAATGCGGTGGTCAGTATCTGGGTAAGCAAGAAGACCAGACTCAGTCCTATTAGCCCGCCTATGATGCAAAGAAAAGAGGACTCTAATAAAAACTCTGTAAGGATGATTCTGCTTTTGGCACCGATCGCCTTTTTTAGTCCTATCTGGCTGGTGCGTTCACGCACAGAGACGAACATGATATTCGCCACGCCAAACATGCCTACGATCAGCGAAAGCATCGCAATGGCCCATCCGCCAATATTGACATTCACGAAAAGGTCACTGACCACCTTGCTAAAGTCGTTGATGTCATTGAGCGAAAAATTATCTTCTTGCGTGGGCGTGAGTTTTCTAACGGCACGCATGCTGCCGGTTAGTTCCTCTTTTAGTTTTGAGGAAGCCACGCCCTCTTTACCTTGTACCATAATTAGCGGGTCGGCCTTGAGTTCGTTCATTAGCATTCTGCCAAAGCGGTAGGGAATAAACACACTTTTATCGAATTCCCAGCCGCCGCCCGATAAAAAGCCTTTACCTTGTTTTTTGATGATGCCGATCACGAGCAGTTGTTTGCCTCGCAGCTCTATTATTTTGTCAACGCCTAACTCGGCTTGGCCAAATAGCTGCTCGGCAATTTCGCTGCCAATAATGCCCACATGCGCCCCGTCTTCGTACTCCCGGTCGGCAATGGCCCTGCCATATTCGATCTCGGTGGGTTGTATGTATTGAAAGTCCTCGTTGACACTGTGGGTGGTAACGCCACTGAGTTGTCGTCCGGCAAATTCTATGGGGTCGTTGATGCTGTTATGAAAAGCCACGTATTTGGCCATGGGGGTACGCTCTCTTATCTCCTGCACTTCTTGATAGCGGGGAGAGGGTCTATTCACAAATTTCCACCAGGGGTAATCGGGTCCACCACCACTGTATTCCCATTTGTCGATATAGATGGTGTTATTGCCAAGTGACTTGATCTCGTTTTGAATATTTTGTTCCAAACTATTGACCGTGGCCAGCACGCCGATAATGCAAAAGATGCCAATGGTGATGCCAAATAGCGATAAGAAGGTGCGGAGCTTGTTTTTCCATAACTCTTGTATGGCCATTTTGAAGCTGCTGACAATAATTTCTACAGTACCCCTGATCATAGTGCAAATGTACTGTCAATCGGCCGCCGGTAAACTAATTTTTGACAGACGGCCCTAAAGGGCTGCCACCGGCCATTCGGCAAGTGCCGCCGCCCCCTTACCTTTGCGGCGCTCTTATGAAATACCAGCACGAGATCGCCAAGCGACGCAGTTTTGCCATCATCTCTCACCCCGATGCCGGAAAGACCACCCTTACCGAGAAGTTCCTGCTGTTCGGGGGGGCCATTCAGGTGGCAGGTGCTGTCAAGAGCAATAAGATCAAAAAGCATGCGACCAGCGACTTTATGGAGATCGAACGCCAGCGAGGTATCTCGGTCGCCACTTCGGTCATGAGCTTCGAATACAACGGAACGCTCATCAATCTACTCGATACACCCGGTCACAAAGATTTTGCCGAAGACACCTACCGTACGCTTACAGCGGTCGATAGTGTGATCTTGGTGGTCGACAGTGTCAATGGGGTAGAGGAGCAGACAAGACGGCTAATGGAAGTCTGTCGCATGCGCGACACACCAGTGATCGTTTTTATCAATAAAATGGATCGCGATGGAAAAAACCGCTTCGATCTTTTAGAGGAGATCGAAAAGGAATTGAGTATTCGACTGCACCCCATGACCTGGCCTATCAACAGCGGAAAAGATTTTAAGGGGGTGTATAACATGGTCGATCATAGTTTGATGCTTTTTAGGGCCGGCACCCGTGCCGATGAGGATACCTTGCAGGCCGCTTCGCTGGCAGATCCTGTACTCGATCAAAAGCTGGGTGAGAAAGATGCGCAGCAACTGCGCGAAGATGCCGAACTGGTCGAGGGCGTGTACGGTCCGCTCAACGTAGAGGAGTACCTGCAAGCCAAGGTGGCACCTGTCTTTTTTGGCAGTGCCATCAACAATTTTGGGGTAAAGGAAATGCTCGATACGTTCATTCGGATAGCGCCCACACCCCGAAGCCGGATGTCGACGACTCGCCCGGTTGATGTGCAAGAAGAGAAGATGAGTGGGTTTGTTTTCAAGATTCATGCCAACTTGGATCCTAAGCATCGCGACCGGATCGCATTTTTTAGAATTTGTGCCGGAAAGTTCGAGCGCAATAAGTACTATCACCATGTTCGCCTCGACAAAGACGTGCGTTTCAGCAACCCATATTCATTTATGGCGAGAGATAAGAGTATTATCGAAGACGCATATGCGGGCGATGTGGTGGGGCTTTTCGATACCGGCAACTTTAAGATTGGAGATACGCTCACCGAGGGAGAGAATTTTTATTTTACCGGCATACCTTCCTTTTCACCCGAGATCTTCAAAGAGGTTGTCAACAAAGATCCGCTCAAGACCAAGCAACTTGAAAAAGGATTATTACAATTGACCGACGAAGGGGTAGCCCAACTGTTTACGCAGTTCGGGGGCAATAAGAAGATAATTGGTTGCGTGGGCGAACTTCAATTCGAGGTAATTCAATACCGCTTGTTGCACGAATACGGGGCATCTGTGATCTTCAATAATATGCCTTTTTATAAGGCTTGCTGGCTTACGGCGGCCGATCCGGCCAAGCTTATCGATTTTCTACGCTTTAAACAGGCCAATGCGGCCGAAGACAAAGATGGCCATCCGGTCTATCTGGCACAAAGTGAGTGGTTCCTAAACACGGAGATCAGCAACAATCCTGACATTCAGTTTCACTTCAGCAGCGAAATTCACAAGTAGCACTTCAAAATACAGGAAAGAATACTCTCGGGTATCGCTTATCGGTGCCTGTCAGTTCCAAGTAGAGGTAGCGGCCAGTAATCAGAAGGGTGCCTGTATGCCCGTATAATTATGCGGGGTAATACTCTTGAGTTCTTTCTTGACCGTGGCTTTTACGGCCAGTCCGTCAATGAATTTATGCAGCACTTGTTTGGTAATGCGCTGGCGTCCGCGGGTGAGGTCTTTGAGCGCCTCGTAGGGATTGGGATAATTTTCGCGTCGCAGAATGGTCTGGATGGCTTCGGCTACCACGGCCCAATTTTGATCGAGGTCTTCGTAGATCTTGGCATCGTTCAGAACCAATTTGCCGATCCCTTTCTCGAGCGAACGAAGGGCTACCAGCGTATGGGCAACGGGCACTCCAATGTTGCGTAGCACGGTAGAGTCGGTCAGGTCGCGTTGAAGTCTCGACACCGGAAGTTTTGAGGACAAATGTTCAAAGATGGCATTGGCCATTCCTAAATTTCCTTCTGCATTTTCGAAGTCGATGGGGTTTACCTTGTGCGGCATGGCCGAAGAGCCCACTTCTCCTTTCTTGGTCTTTTGCGAGAAATATTCCATCGAGATATAAGACCACATATCTCTCGAAAAATCGATCAGGATCGTATTGATCCGTCGCATGGCATCGAACTGTGCGGCTAACTGATCGTAGTGTTCGATCTGCGTGGTATGTTGCTGACGCGTAAGACCCAGCGATGCCAGCAGCTCATTTCCAAAGCGGATCCAGTTGATATGAGGAAAGGCCACGTGGTGTGCATTGAAATTGCCGGTGGCACCTCCGAATTTTGCCGTGAAGGGAACGCCAATGAATTGCTCGATCTGGTTTTGAATACGCTCCACAAAGACCATGATCTCTTTTCCGAGCTTGGTGGGGCTGGCCGGTTGTCCATGTGTTCGGGCCAGCATGGGAACGTCTCGGTAGCGTTGCGCCAAGATTCGCAACTCGGTATTCAGATTCAGCAGAGCCGGAAGGTATTCGTTCTCCATAGCATGCTTCCAGGCAAGGGGCACCGCCGTGTTGTTGATGTCTTGCGAGGTGAGTCCGAAATGAACCCATTCCCTACAAGAAGAGGCGCCGCAATTATCGAGTTCTTTCTTTAAAAAATATTCAACGGCCTTTACATCGTGATTGGTGGTCTTTTCGATGGATTTGATGTCCATGGCCTGTTCTATCGAGAACGTTTCGCACAACGATCTCAGGTGTTTGGTGGCTACGGTACCAAGTTTAAAAAGTTTCTTTTTCTCGAGCCAGAACAGGTAGTGCACCTCTACCAGAATCCTGTACTTGATAAGTCCGAACTCAGAGAAATAATCTTCTAATGGCCGAACCTGATTGTGGTATCGGCCATCGATGGCGGCTATGGCGGTGAGTGTGCTGCGTTCCATGAATTCTATTGGTTTATGGACGACTTATCCAGTACCTTTGTCGCTACAAATTTAGTTGAATTGAAGAAGATACGGGTTGGAATCGTTAACTATCTCAACACGAGACCTTTGCTGTATGGATTAGAGAGAACGTCCATTCGCGATCAGATCGATTTAACCCTGGATTATCCCGCCAACATTGCAGCGCAGCTAAGGGCCGGGGCCATCGATCTGGGACTTGTGCCGGTCGCCCTTAAAAAAGAAATGCCCACTTTGCAGCGGGTGGGTATGCACTGTATTGCCACCGAGGGCGAGATCGCCTCGGTTTGTTTATTTAGCCGCGTGCCTATCGAGGAGGTACGCACCATCTTGCTCGATTACCAAAGCCGCAGTTCGGTGGCCTTGCTGCGTATCTTATTACGAGATTTTTATAAAAAAGAGGTAGAATTCGAACGAACTACGGGCGATGAGTATATTGGGCAGATCACGGGCCCGCGTGCCGGTCTTATCATTGGCGACAGAGCCCTGCAATACCGAAACGAATTTGCTTATTGTTACGACCTGGGTGCGGCCTGGAAGCAATTGACCGGCCTTCCTTTTGTCTTTGCGGCCTGGTTCTCTACGATCGATCTGTCCCCCGCATTTTTAGATGCATTCCATACGGCCAACCAGCTGGGGCTGGACAATCTGCAAGAGGTGCTTAGTGGCATTACATCGGCCATTAACTACGATCTGCATCACTATTACACGGCCAACGTGCAGTATCGATGGCAGCCGGGTATGCAAGAGGCTCTCGATCGATTTTTGAGTCTTTCCGAATAAGTCGATGCCTTACCTTTACGCATCAATCTTTCTCTTGAATCACGTAGTTACCAACCAGCGAATTACTGCGGCGGCCATTACCTGGCGCAGCCGTGATTTTTTGCATTATGCCCCTTTTTTTAAGTCGTTGCGGCGAGCCATTGCGCAATATGGCAGGGGCGAGGTACTCGATATTGGCTGTGGCAACAAGCCCTATGCTGCACTTTTCTCTTCGGCCGTTACCCGCTATGTGGGCGTAGATATCGAGCAATCTCATTTGCAAAAAGTCGATATTATTTGTCCGGCCACTGCCATTCCTCTTGCTGACAACAGCTTCGATACGGTGCTATGCACGCAGACCATTGAGCATGTATATGATCATCAGAAGTTATTGGCCGAGGCCTTTCGATTGCTCAAGCCCGGCGGGTATCTGATCTTGTCAGGTCCTTTTTACTGGCCCTTGCACGAGGAGCCACACGATTTTTTTCGCTTTACTCGCTACGGGTTCGAAGAGCTGCTGCGATCAACCGGGTTTTCGGTGCAATCCGTAGAGGAGAACGGTGGGTCGTGGTCTCTGGCCGGGCAAGCCCTTGTACATGCCCTTTGCTACAGCAAGCTATGGCCGGTACAATTTTTATTCAACAAGCTTCGTCTCTATATTCTTTTTAACTTGATATTTGGCGCATTGGAAGCCATCGACCACAATCCGATCAGTACCACCAACTACGTAGTGGTGGCCCAAAAATTATGATACTCTCTTTATATCGTTCCATAAGGGCTGTCTATAGAAAGCTGGTTGACTATCCGCTTAGCACTTTTTTTGCATTGCGTACCCTGCAGCGAAAGGGGGTTATTCGCTCCGTTCGATATGGGGTTGATGCGGTATATTTTGATTATGGGTCACTGCGGCAGCTTTGTGCAAGACCTTTTCCACACAGCGATCTGGAGGTGCTCACGCAAGTTATGCTCAAGCAGGAGTACGGGTTCGCTGTTCAGTGGATTCGGAACAGAAAAATGCAAGAGGATGCGCTTCGCATTATAGATGCGGGTGCCAACGTGGGCTATACGTCGCTTTATTTTTTATCGGCGTTTCGCCGAGCCTCACTGATAGCCATCGAGCCGGATACCGCTAATTACAAAATGCTCGAGAGTAACCTGCGCTGTTGTCAATCGCCTTCTTCTGTCGAGACCTTACAGGCTGCCTTACTGTCTCGCCCGGGTATCTCGGTTACCATCGACCGGCAGGGAGGAGATAAAAAGGACTGGTCTTTTTCTGTTACACCGACCCTTACTTCGACCGGCGTAAGCAGCATAACGGTGGGCGAGTTGCTGGTTCGCAGCGGCTGGGAGCAGATCGATATTTTAAAGATCGATATCGAGGGCAGCGAGGCCGATGTATTTTCGGAGCAGGCCGACCTGTCGTATCTGCAGCGCACACGACTAGTAATGGTAGAGATTCACGATGATAAGGCCGACCGAAAACTCATTCACGGCTTGCTTTCGCAACATGGATTTGAAATTGAGGAGCACTCAGAGACTACCTTTGCCATCAATAAAGCCCTTGCCCCATAGTCCATGAAGGTTCAACTTTCTATCATAACCGCTTGCTATAACCACGGCATTTATCTCGATGAGATGCTCGAGAGTGTCCGTAACTCAATGGTGGGTATCGACTACGAGCACATTATTGTAGATGACGGTTCTACCGATATATTTACGAAGCAAAAGTTAGCGGCCATCTCTCAGCAGGGCGTACGGGTATTACATCAGTCTAATCAAGGACTAGGAGCTGCCAGAAACACCGGCATACGAAAGGCGCAGGGTACATTTATCTTACCGCTTGACTGCGACAATAAGTTATGCACCGGATTTGCGCAACAGGCCTTGCCAGTTCTTTTGCAAGAGCCGCAGGTAGGAGTGGTCTATGGCGATGCATTGCTCTTTGGAGAGAAAACAGGATACTCCCACGTAGGGCCATTCAATTTGCAACGGTTGATGCTTTCTAATTACATTGATGCATGTGCCATATTTCGCAGGTCCTCTTGGGAGTCGATCGGAGGGTTCGACGAAAGTCGCTCCATCATGATGTGGTCCGATTGGGATTTTTGGTTGCGGATGGCCTTTGCGGGAACTCGTTTTCACTACCTTTCTATGCCCACCTTTGAGTATCGGGTGCTTTCTCACTCCATGGTACATGGCGCCGATCGTGCAAAATACCTCGAGGCTGCAGCCTTCTTTTATAAAAAGCACGAGCAGTATCTGGGGGATGTCTATCTCTTTACCACTCTTAACGCGCTTAAAGTGGCCCTCGCAAAATTCTTTCCTCGTCTCTACCAGCTTTGCATTCGTATGGGCCTTATTAAAAATCCCTTTAGCCTCTGGTAATGGTCTCTGTCATCATCATAAACTACAACACCTTTTCGCTTACCGCTGCTTGCATTCGATCGGTCTATGCACACACGCGGTCGGTGCCCATTGAGGTTATTTTGGTCGACAATGCCTCTGTTGAGCGAGACGCGAACGATCTGTTGGACGAATTTCCGCAACTTAAGGTTATCAAGAGTCCGGTCAATGCCGGTTTTGCGGCCGGTAATAATCTGGGTATAGCAGCGGCCACCGGCAGTCACTATCTGCTACTGAATAGCGATACGCTGCTTACCGAAGACAGCATTGGCAAGGCCTATCATTTTCTTATAGCGCAAGCTACTGCAGGCGTGGTGGGTTGTCGTCAGGTTTTTCCCGATGGAAAGATCCAGTATGTGGCTCGTAAGTTCAGAAGTATTCGGTGGGAGCTACTCGACCTGTTTCGTTTTATAATTTACCGAATGTCGTACGAGAAGCGTTCTCGGCTCATGCTGGGGCAATTCTTTAAGAACGATACCACCTGCGAGGCCGACTGGGTCAATGGTGCTTTCTTTATGATGCCGGCCCATGTGGTGCGTGAGTTGCCCGGTCAGCAACTCGATGACCGGTTCTTTATGTATGGAGAGGACGTGCTGTGGTGCGAACAAATAAAGCAACTGGGATATCGGGTTTTCTTTTTTGCCGATACGACCATCATTCATATCGCCAGCGCCAGCACAGCTTTTAAAAAGCAATTGCAGCTTCGTAAGATCATGGTCAAACACGAATGCGCCATTATGGCCCTTCGTAAAGGAAAAGGTCTCTACTATGCCATTTTCTGTTTGCTGTATGTGAGCAAAGAATACCTTCGCTATCTTATCAAGTGGTTCGTGTTTACCACGACCGGGCGGCTAATCAAATAGCTCTCTCAAGATCCTTTCGATTATGGCTCTCCAGTTGTAGTGGGCATAAAATGCCGCCGGTGTTTCAAGAGGTTCTTCTCGAATTCTTTCGGCAAGGGACTGCACGGCTGTCGTAAACCCGGTCCAGTCATGGTCGGGGGTGCAGGTTAGCATGGGTCCGGTCAGCGTTTGTGAAATGCCAGTTGCCGCTTTGTGCATAGCCACAACGGGCGTACCAAAGGCGATCGATTCTATCATTTTAGTTTTAACGCCGCCCCCCTCGAGTACAGGATTCAAAAAGATATCAGCGCCTTTAAAGTAAAGGTCAATATCCTCTACGAAACCGGCGTAGTGTACGCCCAGCGAGCGAAAGGCAGAAAGTTCCTTATCTGCCTTTGGTAACCCTTTGCCGCATACCAGCAGCGTATAGCGCCGGTTAGTTGTTTTTTGTAGGCGGGGCATCAACTCTTTTAGCAACTGCCTCAGCGCTTTGTAATTGGGAGCATAGTCGAGCGATCCGTTAAATAGCAATAGGGTATTGTCGGCAGCCAACTGGTGTGCTTCAATTATCGATGCTCTGCAGGCTGCTTTATCGGTCGGAAAACTGTCTACCGTTATGCCATAGGGAATATCCAGGCAATGCTTGTTATCTATGCTCCAGGTATCGATGGCAAATCGTTTGTCCTCGGGCGTAATAAACCCGATCTTATCGGCTATTCGAAAGGTGCTGCGTTCATATTTTTCTAACAGGGGCCACCAGATCTTGCCTAGCGAGCGAAACCGCTGGTATTCGATGTTATGCGTATGAATAAGCGTTTTTATTCCTGTTTTTTCCTTTATGATGCGAGCCAGCCATCCGTAGTAGGGGTGCTCCCAAAAGATCCAGTCATAATGATTGCGTTCGATCAGATCGATCAGTGTTGCTTTAAGGGTAAGGTCTGCATACCGAAAAATGGAGTAGGGCAGCACGGGTAGCAACCGGTAGTTCGCGTTGGGAACATATCCTGCATCTTGAGCGGTGCTGACTACAGTTACGGTAGCCTGCTGGCTCAGGGCCTCCAGAAATTGAGCTATAAATTTTTGTCCGCCCGAGCGATACGGTAAAAAGGTATAGGGGGCTACAACTAGGATCTTTTTGCTCACGTGTTAATTTTTGGCCGCTGGTTGTTTACTTTTTTTATAAGCCATAAAAAATCCTGCCAGTATCACTAGCGCGATCAATACAGAAGACGCATGCATCAGAGTCGATCCGGTCTTGACCGATTCGGGTTCAAAAATAAATTCTATGCGGTGCGGTCCGGCCGGTAGCAACAGTCCTCTGAGTACATAATTTACATTTACGTAGTCGGTCCTTTTTCCGTCTACATACGCGTTCCATCCCTTGGGATAGTAGATTTCGCTAAACACCGCAAAGCGAGGGCTGCTTCCGCTGGTTTCGTAGACCAGTGTATCGTTATCGAAGCGAGTAAGCGAAAGCGTGGCACTGCTGTCTCGCTCAAATTTTGTAGAGGTAAGCGCAGCCGTTTTTTCTGCCAGCGCTACACGGCGAAGATCGGTTACGCCCAGTTGTTCTAAGGTAGCCGCACGGTCGTTGGTCAATACAACGCTGTCGACCAGCCAGCAACTTCCATAGGCCGAGTCGCGGTTACTGATCAGCGAGGGTTGACCGGCAGCGGGATCGTTCACGATCACGTATCGGATATTGAGCATGTTCATGACGGTCGGATCTACACCGGCGGCAAAATACTTCTCGATCAGGTCTTGGTAGATGCGTAGTTTGGCAGCATGGTAACCACCTGCAGAACGGTGATGGTAAGAGGTGATGGCATCATTGAAGGTACTGGTACTAAGATTGAGTACTCGGTAGTGCGGATCGCGGTCTTTTAAGATCTCTTGGTCTATTGGTGTGGGAGCAAAGTTTTTTTGTTGATACTCATCGGCCGATACATAGCTCTCGCTGGGTAAATAGTCTTTGCTGGTAAGCGTCAACTCTGCGGTAGAGACGACGATCAACAGCGCCAGGGCCCAGAACTTACCGAGGTAATTTTTTAAATAGGCCCAGCCTATGCCCACCAAAAACAACGTGAGTAAAATAGCTCTGAGTATGGCACTGCCAAACATGCTTCTTCTCTCATCTTTCATACTACTCACGATCAATCGGGCAAATTCGTCAGATCCGTTTTTGTCGGTATATCCCGCTAAAATTTGAGCATCGATAGGCGCTTCGTATTGCTGAAACAACCAAAACAGAATCAGAAGACCAAACAGTCCTCCCAGGGGGGCGAGTACTTTTTTAGAGAGCAGGTCAGAGGCGCTCCAGCCTCCACTGGTCAGCTGCGACAGGCCCATTACGGCAGCTACCGAAAGACTTAGTTGTGGAATTACCTGTGCCATGGAGGGGGCTCTGAACTTATTGAACAAAGGCAGGTAGTCGAACAAAAACAAATTGAAGAAAGCAAAATTTTTGCCCCACGATATAAATAACCCGAGCACGGTTGCGGATAGCAATCCCCAGCGCAATGCTCCTTTTGAGAATAAAAATCCCCATAACCCCAGCACAACGATAAGCACACCCAGGTAAGCCGGACCAGCTGTATAGGGTAATCCACCCCAGTATTGCGGTAATCCTTGTGCCAGTTGTTCGGCATTAGCCTGATCGATGCCTTTTTCCATCAGATTGTTGGCGATCGTGGAGCCTTCTTCGAAACGACGGCTGTGTCCGCCTCCGAAGGCATTGGGTAGTAGCAGCGTAAAACTCTCTTGGGGTGCTAATGAATACTCGAATGCATACGAAGTGTCCAAGCCCTTTGTTTTGGTAAGATTTACTTTTCCGCTTTCGTCGATCGAAAGATCTTTACCACCGCGCATGGTGTAGCGGCTATATTCGGCACTGGTCAATAAAATAAGGGCGTTTCCTCCGATGGCGAGTAGTGCGGCACTTAAACTAATGGCAGCAGATAATAATAAATGTTTCCATTCTTTATTGCGGATCCACTCCATCGCGTAGGCCGCCGAAATGAGCACAGCGACCAAAAAAAAGTAGTAAGTGATCTGCAGGTGATTGGCGGCAATAAGCAGATACGCGCCCAGCGTCGACAAACTGAGTCCTATCCAATATTTTTTGTGGTAGGTAAGTAGCAGGCCTGCCAATAATAATGGTAAGAAAGCCGTAGCGATCATTTGGGTATCGTGTCCGGCCGCGATAATGACCGGATTGTAGGTCGAGAAGGCGTAGCCGGTAGCCACCAGCGTGGCTACCATCGGAGCGGCACCTATGGTGAGGGCCAGTATGTAAAAGCAAACGCAGGCCAAAAAGAAAAAGTTCATGGGTTTAGGAAGACCCAGCATCATAATTTCGGCCAAATTGGGTAAGATCGATTTTCCTTCCATAGCAACCTGGTAATTGGGCATGCCACTGAACAAAGCCGTATTCCAGAGCGGAAAATGTCCTTTGGCCGCTTTGTACTCGAAAGCGTTTTGTGCCATCCCTTTCCAACTTACATTGTCGTGCTGGTCTAATTCGTTGCCCTGCAGGGCCGGTAAACAAAATAACGCTGCTACCATCATAAAAAAGAGCAGGGCCGCTACATGGGGAAGGGCCTTTTTGAGTAAGGCATTTTGCATGGAGAAAGATTTGAGCAACAAAATAATGCTATTTTCATGGATAAGTAAAACCCCCGTATGGTGCAGTCCATTATCTCCAATAAGGCAAATCGTTTATTTCTGATCTTAGGTGGCTTCTTTATCGCCAATGCGCTGATCGCCGAGATCATCGGGGTCAAGATCTTTTCGCTCGAAGACACCTTGGGTCTGTCGCCCCTTGCGTTGCGCATATTGGGTAATGAACTCTCCTTTAACCTAACGGCGGGTGTGTTGCTTTGGCCGGTGGTCTTTATAATGACAGACCTGATAAATGAGTACTATGGTTCTCGTGGTGTTCGTTTTTTGTCTTGGCTTACCGCAGGGTTGATCGCGTTTGCCTTTGTAATCTTTATAGGGGCTATTCGACTATCTCCCGCTTCCTTTTTTGTTACCGGCAAACAAGGTAGTGGTGTACCCGATATGCAATTGGCCTATGCCAGCGTGCTGGGGCAGGGAGGGTTTATAATTGTGGGTTCGCTGACCGCTTTCTTATTGGGACAACTGGTCGATGTGCTGGTCTTTCACCGAATAAAAAAAATAACGGGCGAAAAATACATTTGGTTACGGGCCACAGGGTCTACGCTGGTGTCTCAGTTTCTGGACAGCTTTGTGGTGCTATTCATTGCTTTTTATATTGGCACCAGGGCTAATGCGCAGCCCGGCGATTTTGAATGGCCCTTTAGTTTGTTTTTGGCGGTGGGTATCGTCAATTACTGTTACAAATTCGCCGTAGCGCTATTGATGACCCCAGTCATTTACTGGGTGCATGCGCTGATCGAAAATTATTTGGGTCACGACCTGGCCGCTTCGATGAAAAAAGAGGCCATGCTTAGTTGATGGTAAATTGCTGTGCCAGTTGATCGGCCACGATCTTGTCGATCGGCAAACTCATTATGTCGGGGCCGAACTCCTTAAAGTGAACAAACCGAAAAGACTCGATCTGTTGATGCTGTTGATAGAGCGATAGTTCTCGTTCATTAAAATCAAACGGTCTTGTCTTTAGCGGTACCGTAATAGGTTCGAGCGGGCGTACGGCGTAGTAGATCGAAATAATCTGGTGAGCCGGATTAAAGGCCGATAGCTGAAAGTAATCGGTAGTATAAAGATGCTCACCGACCGCAACACGCAGATTCATTTCTTCTACGAACTCACGCACCAGGCAATCGCGGGTGCCTTCTCCGAACTGCATTCCTCCCCCCGGAAATTTAGTAAAGCGGTCTTCTTTGATCCATTCATCACTGACCAAAATGCCTAGCTCGGGGTCTTGCAAAATGCCATACACGCGAATGGTAAATTGTTTCATGCGCTGAGTTATTATAGATCGAGGGTCGTTTCAAATACGAACACCGCAGGTCCGCGCAGCCAGATGTCGCTATACTCCGAGGGTTGTTTAGTAAAACGAACAAACAGGTTTCCTCCTTTTGTTTGCACGCCGATCTGCTGAGGTCCGCTGGTTTGATCCGCTACCGCCAGTGCAGCCGCAACGGAACCCGTGCCGCAGGAGTAGGTTTCGTCCTCTACTTCCCGCTCATAAGTGCGCACTCGAATGGTGGTCGGATCGTCGGTGCGTTGTACGAAGTTTACATTGATGCCTGTTTCGCGGTAGGTGTCGTTGTAGCGAATGGAGCGTCCTGCTACGACTACATCTACATTGTCGAGGTCCTCGACCATGACCACCAAATGGGGCGATCCGGTATCGGCAAATACGCCATCTTGATGAGGATGCAGGGCCGTTACTGGTCGCATCAGCAGCGAGATGGTGCCATCGGCCTCCCGGCGGGCGCAGTGGTCGCCATCGGCCGCAGAAAAGAAATATTCATCTTTGACGATGGCCAGGTGATGCGCAAATTGTATGGTGCAACGCGCCCCGTTACCGCAAAAGCTACCAGGCTTTCCGTTAGCATTAAAGTAGCGCATCGAAAAATCTTTGTTCGGTGCGGGCTCCAGTAAAA
>JBILFN010000106.1:0-5894 GCA_044351575.1 Chitinophagaceae bacterium | reverse complement strand
TGCTGTGATAACCCGTCATGGTGTTGGCTTCCCAGCTGCTGATGTCCCAAACGGGCAGCAGGCCATGATCTTCGTAGAAGGCCATCATGCTTTGCAGCATATCGGTATGGCGCTCCGGCTGCGTAATACTGAACAGTGGATGAAGCGCACGAAACACATCCCATTGCGAGAAGATCGTATACTTGTTCTTTCCATTGGTAAATTGCCGCAGTTGATCGCGATAGGTTTTATACTCTCCATTGCGGTCGCTACCTATTACGGGTGCCAGACAAGTTCTGTACAGCGCGGTATAAAAGGTAGTAGCGCGTTCAGCATCGCTGGTATCGATCTGAATTTTAGTAAGTTCTTTTTCCCAGCGTAAAGTAGCTGCCCGGGCATACTCATCGAGTTGACCGGGTTCTTGCAATCTGGCTTCGGCCAGCGCCTTTTCGGTGCTTACATTGCTGAGCGATACACTCATTTGTAAGGGCGAGGTGGTTCGAAATTGAAGGGCCAGCTTAACTTTTTTCCCCCAAGCCTGTTGCCCCTGTTGTACCGAGTCGTCTATGAAAAAGTACCCGGAGACCGGCAGCGTAAAGCGAGCGGCGAAATATACTTTCTGTCCTTTGGCCCAACCGGTGCTGTAGCGATAGCCTACTAGCGTGTACGGATCGAGCAATTGTAACATGCCATCGGTAGATTGATCCCAGTTTATGGCAAAGCCCATGTCGAAGCGAAGCCATCCGGTCTTGTCGGGGTAGGTATATCGATGAAAGCCGGTGCGATCGGTGGCACTTAGTGCTGCAGTGATGCCGTTGCTTAAGGCCACGCTATAAAATCCGGGTCGCGCCGATTCGCTTTGATGAGAGAAAGGAATTTTTATTTTCTGTTCGCGGATAAGACTGGTGTCGGTCAGCGGCAAGACAGAGATGTCGCACCAGTCGCCTATGCCGGTTCCACTCAAGTGCGTATGACTGAACCCGGCAATGGTATGACTGCTGTAATGATAGCCACTGCACCAGTCCCAACCTTCGTCTCCATTATCGGGACTTAGCTGCACCATGCCAAAAGGAACCGTGGCACCGGGATACACATGGCCATGCCCGCCCGTACCTAGAAAGGGGTCTACCCATTTGGTGTACTGTTGTGCTTGTAGCAGACCCGTTATCAAGCAACAACACAAAAGCCATCCAATGCGCATATTATTTTATTTGATAAAAGGATATTGTCCCTGAAACCAGGCAGGGCCGTCCTTGATGCCCTCATAAAAGAAAAAAGCTTCTCCTTTAAATCCATTGTTCCGATTCGATTGCACCATTTGGCTGAGTAAGCCCGGTGAGGCCAGATAGGTTCCTGACTTGAGGATGATGCCCGGATACAGCGGGACAAGGTTGTTACGATAATTATTTTTTTGTTGCAGCAGCAAGCTGTTGTAGGCATTGATATCGTAGCGGTAACATTGTGGAAAAACAGCGTCTACCCAAGAGCTGTCGACCCAAGTGGGCCAATCTTGCAGGTACTCGTTCAAACTAAAGGGGTAGGGGCTGGGTGACATGGTAAACTGCAGTGAGGGCCGTATGGTTTTTACTTCTTGACGAAGGCGCTTCAGAAATCCATTGAGTTTTTTAGCTCGCCAATTGATCCATCCCGCGTCATTGATGGTGTTGGGAGGTGATGCGCCGGCATTTTCGGATTGATACAACGAAACAGTATAGGGATCATATCCTGCACTCGTAGGCATGGCAGGCAATCGGTCATCGCCCTGCACACCATCCACAGCATAGTTCGATACGACTTCTTTGAAAAGGTCGATCATGAACTGTTGCACCTCCGGGTGAATCCCGTTAAGCCAGTCAAATCCGTTCTTGACAACAAGATTGCCCGCGAGGTCTCTTGCGGCCCAATGGGGTTTAGCCGCTACGATCGGCCCGCCAGAAGCACTGTACGAAGAAGAGAAGCCGTATTCGAACCAGGCATGCACCTTTAGTCCGGCGGCCCTGGCCTCTTCGATACATTCTTGCAAGGGGTCCCTACCGGCAAATCGCTCCAAGATCGGTTTGCCGATCAGGTTGTTCATGACAGTACTGGGGTAAATGGTACGGGCATTGTTGTAAACGACAATAAAAAGATGATTGATACCGGCTGTTTTGCAGGTAGTGACCATTTGTTTTATCTGATCTCGGTTATCGAGGGCGGTGCTGGCCGTGGTGGTAACCCATACCCCTCGAATAGCATTGGGATCCCAGGCGGGGGTGGGTGGAACGACCGGGTTAGGCGGCGTGGTTTTTTTCTTGCAGCCTGCCGATAGTAGCAGGCTGACCAACGATAGAAGTAATAGCTTTTTTAACAGGGATCGGGCGCTTAAGAAAGGTAGCATAAGATAGGCAGCAATGTCTTGATCAATGCAAACCCGAATCTATTTAATAATTATTATAAAATCATAAAAAGTTTTTAAAATAATTTATTTAGCAGTTACCTTTCCATTATAAAAAAAATCAGCTTGCCTACTACAGACGCTACTGCTAAAAATCCACTGCGCTGGATACCCACAACCTGGTTCGCCATGGGATTGCCGAATTTGGTATTAGGAGGAACGGTGGTCTCTCTTCTCTATAAGAGTATGGGTTACACCGACAGCCAGATCGCTTTTTGGACCGGCATCATCATTTTGCCCTGGAGCTTTAAGCCGCTATGGGGACCCTTTATGGAGCTGTACATGACCAAGAAGTTCTACATCTACATTTCGCAGCTTTGCTGCGCCTTGCTACTGGCCTTCTCGGCCCTTACGTTGTACAGCGACTCTTTCTTTACCTACTCTGTCGTATTATTTTTTATTACCGCTTTCTTCGGTGCCACGCAAGACATCGCTGCCGATGGCTTGTATTTGCAGGAGCTCTCCGAAAAGCAGCAGGCCCGTTTTGTGGGCTGGCAAGGTACTTTTTACAATGTAGCTAAATTATTCTCCAATGGGGGGATGGTATTCTTGGCCGGTATCTTGATGCCGCTGGTCGACAGCGGAGAAAAATATCCCAAGGATAGCTGGGCTATTGTGCTGGTGGTTTACGCGGTTACGATGTTATTGCTGGGCCTGTACAATAGGGCCATGCTGCCCGACAGTATGGCCGCTACTACACGCCCCAGCGCTGCTTCGAGTCAGCGCGAGGTATGGAGTACGCTGCGCGATGTAATGGTCAGTTTCTTTACCAAGAAGTATGTGTTCTGGGGTATCTTGTTTATTATGCTCTATCGTTTTGCAGAGGGACAAGCCATCAAGATCATGCCCTTGTTCTTAAAGGCAGAGCGGACGGCAGGGGGGCTTGGATTGACCGAGGCCACGGTGGGATTGCTCACCGGTGTATACGGTACGATTGCCTTTGTGCTGGGATCTTTATTGGCCGGCTATTTTGTTGCCAACAAGGGACTGACCCGCAAAACGCTGATGGTGCTTTGTGCCTGCTTTAATCTCCCTTTCGCAGCCTATACCTATTTAGCCCTTACGCAAACGACCACGCAGTGGGTGGTAGGGCTCGCCATTTCGGTAGAGCATTTCGGATATGGATTCGGTTTTATAGGGCTGATATTATTCATTATGCAACAACTGGCTCCCGGACGCTACCAGATGGCACACTATGCATTTGGCAGTGCGCTTACCTATTTTGGCTACACACTGGCCTCGATGATCAGCGGCGCCATCTCTGATGCGTTGGGTTATCAGCAGTTCTTTTTGTGGGTACTGGTCTCTACCATCCCGGCTTTTGTAGTAAGTTGGCTTGTACCTTTAAAGAAAATCGATCCCGTTCAATAACCATCAACATGCTAATTACCGGAACCTTCTTAGACGAGATCAGTCACGACATACCGCACCAGAACTGGGGTCCTGCCGAGTGGGAAGCCGATTTTCAGCACATGAAAAATGCCGGTATCGATACGGTGATCCTGATCCGCAGCGGGTATCGTGATTTTCTGACCTATCCCTCTTCTTATCTGATCAAAAACAATAATTGTTTTACTCCTCCGATCGATCTGGTCAAATTATTTCTCGAGTTATCCGATCGGTATGGCATGCACTTTTATTTTGGCCTCTACGACAGCGGATCCTACTGGGACACCGGCCAAATGCAACACGAGATCGACGTCAATCGCTTCGTGATCGATGAGGTATGGAAGAACTATGGCCACTATCCCTCTTTTAAAGGCTGGTACCTTAGTATGGAAATTAGTCGAAAGACAAAAGGCGCCATCGAGGCTTTTCGTACCCTGGGGCTGCAGTGTAAACAGGTCAGTGGCGGGCTTCCTACTTTTATATCGCCCTGGATCGATGGAAAAAAAGCGGTACTCGCCGCCAGCGGGCAACTGAGCAAGGAAGATGCGGTTTCTTTACAAGATCACGAAAGGGAGTGGAACGAGATCTTCGACGGCGTACAAGGTGCCGTTGATGCAGTGGCCTTTCAGGATGGACACATCAATTATCACGAGTTGGACGATTTTTTTGCTGTCAATAAAAAACTCGCTGACCGCTATGGTATGCAATGCTGGACCAATGCCGAGAGTTTCGACCGCGATATGCCCATTAAATTCTTGCCCATCAAGTTCGAAAAGTTGCGTTTAAAACTCGAGGCAGCCGCCCGGGTTGGATACGACAAGGCCATTACCTTTGAGTTCTCTCATTTTATGAGTCCGCAGTCGGTATATGGGGCTGCCCATCATCTTTACGATCGATACATGGAGTATCGTCAACAACTTCTTTCTTTACGTTAATCTCGTTAACCTATGGGTCGCTTCGGCATAGTTGTCATCGTTGTTTTTTTCGGGTTGTCACTAACGGATCTTTGTCTTGAATCTGGCATCTCGGCGCAGCCTGTTCTTGCATCGCGTTCTTTTGGCTCTACCCAGCCCGCTGTCTCTGCACAGCCGGTGCGCGGGGTATGGATCACCAATGTCGCCAGCGATGCACTTCGTTCGCGCGAGCAGATCCAAAGCACCGTCAGGCGCTGTAAGGAATACGGGTTTAATCATCTTTTTGTGGTCGTGTGGAATGGGGGGTACACCTTGTATCCGAGTCGCATTCAGAAAAAATACATTGGGGTTGAACAGCACCCCGATTTTGCAGGGCGAGATCCGCTGCAAGAAATGGTCACCGAGGCGCATGCGCAAGGATTAAAGGTGCATGCCTGGTTCGAGTTCGGATTCTCGTATGCGCACCGCGACAGTAACAATCGTTGGCTTCAACGTTATCCGGAGTGGCTTGGACGCAATAACAAAGGGGAATTGCTGCAAAAAAATGGATTTTTCTGGTGGAATTCTCTGCACCCGGGTCCTCAGCAACTCTTGCTTTCGTTGGTAACCGAGGTGGTTCGTCGCTACCGGGTAGACGGCGTTCAAGGAGATGATCGTCTCCCGGCCATGCCGGCCGAGGGAGGATACGATGCATATACCCTCAAGCGTTATGCGGCGGCACATGGGGGCGCTGCTCCCCCGCAAGATGTTAGACAAAAGCAATGGGTGCAGTGGAAGGCCGATCAGCTGAGTATTTTTGGAAAAAAACTATACGAGGCGGTCAAGTCGATCCGTACCGATTGTATGGTCAGTTGGGCGCCCAGTATCTACCCCTGGAGCAAAGAGGAATACCTGCAAGATTGGCCTGCCTGGCTCGAAGGTGGCTATGCCGATGCGCTGTTCCCTCAACTATATCGATACAACAGCAGCGCTTACGAATCGATACTAAAGCAGTTGCAGCAGCAGGTTCCTGTGGCAAAGCGTGGTCAGGTGTTTCCCGGCATTCTGACCTCGTTGGGAGATGGCTACCAAGCCAGCGATACGCTGATGCGTAAGTTCATTTCGCTCAATCGTCGTTACGGCTTTGAGGGCGAGGTTTTCTTCTATTACGAAACATTGAATCGAACATCTATTCCGAT
>JBILFN010000028.1:0-16838 GCA_044351575.1 Chitinophagaceae bacterium | reverse complement strand
GGATCCCCTATAACGTACTCATCGATCCGCAAGGAAAGATCGTTGCCGAATCACTGCGGGGCGACGACCTGGGTGCGACATTAGATAAAGTATTGCCTCGGTAAGTAGTATGGTGCAGCAATTAACGGTTTGTCCGTCGTCCCTGTGGCGTGCTTATTTCTTTTGCTTTTTTTTCCAGCTCAAGTACGCGGGCTCTCTGTTTGGGGTTTGCTTGCGGGGTCGGCGAAGCGGAGTACATTTTTTTAACTCATCAAAACAGTGGCGGGGCAATTGTTGGTAAAGGGTAGTGCCTTCGGTCTTCCAGTTTAGCATCTCTTCAGTGACCGACTTGATCACCTTGCCGGGATTTCCTACCACTACGCTGCGCGGTGCGATCTGTTCTCCTTCTTTGATCAAGGTGAGCGCTCCCACGATCGATTCATCGCCCAGCACTACATGGTCCATGATCACGCTGTTGATGCCCACCAGACAGTTGCGCCCAATAACAGCCCCATGGATCACCGCGCCATGGCCAATATGGGCGCCGGCCAGCAGTTTTACCGTGAGCCCCGGAAACATATGGATCACACAATTCTCTTGCACGTTGCATCCATCTTCGATCTCAATGTTGCCCCAATCACCGCGTAGTACGGCACCGGGACCAATGTAGCAGTTCTTGCCGATCATCACCTGCCCGATCACTACGGCTTGCGGGTGCACATAACTACTGGTATCCACCACGGGTCTTATTCCATTGGCCTCGTAATACATAGGGTACTTATTCGCTTATCAATTTTTTATCGGTACGATAGCAGAGCCCTTTGAATTGGGCCACTAATTTCTGGTCTTGATTATGAATGCTTATCTGATAAAGGCCGGTGCTTCTTCCGTTATGTAACTCCCGGGCCTCAGCCGTTAACCAATCGCCTACACGAACCGGATGTGTAAAATTGATGGTCGTATCGAGTGCCATCGACAGTTGGTTTCTATTGTTGCAGGCAAAGGCAAAGGCACTATCGGCCAGCGAAAAGGTTACGCCGCCATGTACGATCCCAAATCCATTGACCATCTCGGGGCGAATCGCCATTTGTAGGCGACTGTATCCTTCCTTTACCTCCAGCACGTTAATGCCCAGCCATTGTGAAAAACGATCCTCTTGCATCATGTGGTTGACCACCCTTTGGGCCAGTTGATCGGCTGCGGTTGACATAAAAAATAATTTTAGTGATTATTCTCCCGTAAATCGAGGCGTTCTTTTTTCGAGAAAAGCTTGTACTCCTTCTTTAAAGTCGGCCGTACCCGCTGCTTTTTGTTGCAATTGATCTTCGAGTTGTAATTGCATTTCCAGTGTATTTTCGAAACTGCCTTTTAGTTGTTGTTTGATGAGCCCCAATGCGGTGGTAGGCATAGTGGCCAATTGTTGCCCCAATGCGGTGGCTTGTTGTATCAATTCAGCGTCCGGAACGACTTTCCAGATCATGCCCATGTCTGCAGCTGCCGTGGCCGTAACTTTTTCTCCTGTCATCATCAGAGCAGTGGCACGTTGCCAACCGATCAGGCGGGGCAAAAAATAGGAGCCTCCCGTATCAGGTACCAATCCGATCTTAGAGAAGGCTTGTATAAAACTGGCCGATTCGCTTGCGATGGTTATATCGGCACAGAGGGCCAGATTGGCTCCCGCTCCTGCGGCCACTCCATTGACCGCGGCGATCACCGGCTTATTCAGCTGGCGAATACGCGTAACGATCGGATTGTAATGTTCTTTTAATATACGCGCCATGCCTGGTCCTTCGGGATCGACCACCTCGCCGAGATCTTGGCCTGCACAAAAGGCCTTTCCGCTACCGGTAATGATCACTGCACGTACAGTACTGCTCTGGCAAGCGTCCAATTCTTCTTGCAGGCGCAACGCCATCTCTCGGTTAAAGGCATTGAATTTATCGGGACGATGGAGCGTGAGTAAGACAACCTGATCTTTGATATCAACGACGATGGAGGACATGAATCTCTATTTACATTAAAGTTAGTTATTGCTGTCGGCTAATGGCATTTAAAATAATCGAAGGGCTCGGCGCAGTCGTTACATTGCAATAACGACTTACAGGCCGTGCTGCCAAACTCACTGAGTAAGCGGGTATTGTTGCTTCCGCATTGTGGACAGGCGATACCGTCGGTGGGTATCTCAAATCGTTTATCGGGTGGTGCGATCCCGTAGGTCTTTAATTTCTCTTTTCCCTCTTCGCTCATCCAGTCAGTGGTCCAGGCCGGCGCGATCGCGGTAACGATCTCTACCTTTTTGTATCCCTTTGTTACTAATTCTACTCTGATCAGCGTAGCGATGGTATCCATGGCCGGACAACCGGTGTACGTGGCGGTGATGGTCACTCGAACATGACCTTCGTCGCGTATGGAGCGCAGTAGTTCGATATTTCGTACAATGCCCAGATCCAAGATGGAAAGTACTGGTATCTCGGGGTCGTGGATCGTGGCCAGCAAAGCATAACAGTCCTCTAATTCGTTATTATCTGTCGCTACAACTTTCATGAAACTATTTTCTTGCTCGCTATTGATTCTTGTAAACGGTTACCACTCGCTACCCGGGTAAGAGCGTTGTACATATTGCAGTTCGGCCAGCAGGTAGCCGAGTGCTTCGGTATGTTGTCCGGTCTTGCCGCCCGTCTGCATAAACGTACTCGTCAGCGAGGGAGCTGGCAAGGTGGCCTCTGCAAAAAGGGTGCTGATGGCCTCCATCCAATTTGCCTTACTGGTGGCCGTATCGATATGGAGGGCTATTTCGTACGGGGCTGCTACAAATAGTTCGCCTGTATAGGGCCAGAGGTTCTCGATAGCTGCCAATAGTCTCTCATGGCTTTCAGGGGTGCCATCCCCTAAGCGGCATACCCACTCACTGCTCCAACGGCAATGATAGCGTACTTCTTTCAGCGATTTTTCGGCAATGGCCGACAGCGTTGTGTCCGTTCCGTGTAGTAGCTGGGTAAATAGTTCGCGTTGATAGAAACTAAAAAAGGTTTGGCGCAAGATCGTTTGCGCCCAATCGCCGTTGGGTCTTTCGCACAGCAATGCATTCTTGAATTCTCTTTCGTTTCTCCAGTAAGCCAGTTGATCTTCGGTACAGCCGTTTCCGATCAGTTGCGCCGCATATTGATAAAAACTGCGGGACTGCCCGATAAGGTCGAGTGTAATGTTAGTGATGGCGATATCTTGTTCCAACACCGGCCCGTGGCCACACCAGTCTCCATTGCGTTGCGCCAAGACAAGGGTGCTGTCTGCCAGATAAAGTGTAAAATCAATGAGCGAAGGGTTCGTCATGTCGGTTACATGTGTTTGATCTCGTCGGGCAGATCATAAAAAGTAGGATGACGATAGATCTTGTCTTGTGCGGGCTCGTAGAGTTCGGCCGCGGCCTCGGGAGCCGATGTTTTGATATGATGGCTTTCTACTACCCAGATGCTGATGCCTTCGCTGCGACGGGTATAGACGTCTCTGGCATTTTCGATGGCCATGGTGGCATCGGCGGCATGCAGACTACCCACATGTTTATGTTCAAGACCTTGCTTGCTTCTGATAAAGACCTCCCATAGGGGCCAATCAGAGGCCGGTTGTACCGGGCCGGCTTTCGCTGCACCACTGGCATCTTCGGGAATATCGCCGTAATAGAATTTTCTGATCAGTTGCATGATGAGTAGTTATCAGGCTGCTTGTTGTTTTTGTTTTTGCTTGGCAGCGTAGGCCGAGGCAGCTTCTCGTACCCAGCGTCCCTCTTCCCAGGCTTTTTTTCTGGCCGCCAATCTTTCTTTGTTGCAGGGGCCGTTGCCTTTTACGACTTGCCAGAACTCATCCCAGTTGATCTCGCCGAAGTCGTAATGCTTTTTGTTTTCATTCCAACGAAGCTTCTCATCGGGCAATGTCATGTTGAGCAACTTGACCTGTTCGGCGATCATATCCACGAATTGCTGGCGAAGTTCATCGTTGCTCTTGCGCTTGATCTTCCACTTCATGCTCATATCGCTGTTGGTGCTCTCTCCGTCACGGGGGCCGAACATCATCAGGGCAGGCCACCACCAACGATTGATCGCATCCTGACACATGGCCTTTTGCGCATCGTTTCCTTTAGAGAGTACGAGTAAGATCTCGAAGCCTTGGCGCTGGTGAAAGCTCTCTTCTTTGCAGATCCGCACCATGGCCCTTGCATAAGGTCCGTACGAAGTACGGGTCAGCATCACCTGGTTCATGATGGCGGCTCCGTCTACCAACCAACCAATAGCACCCATGTCGGCCCAGGTAAGGGTAGGGTAATTAAAGATCGATGAGTATTTCGCTCTGCCACTGTGCAGGTCTTCGATCATTTGTTCGCGCGATTGTCCGAGCGTCTCGGCCGCTGCGTATAAATATAGTCCGTGTCCGGCCTCATCTTGCACCTTGGCCAGCAAAATGGCTTTTCGTTTGAGCGAAGGGGCTCTCGAGATCCAGTTGCCCTCTGGTAGCATACCTACGATCTCGCTATGGGCGTGTTGGCTGATCTGCCGCAGATTGGTTTTACGATAGGCATCGGGCATCCAGTCGCGGGGCTCGATCTTGATCTCTTGGTCGATCTTATCCTGAAAAATCTGTTCGAGATTGTGGTGTTCCATGGTATTGCTATAAAGTGCAAATTTATTAAAAACTAACAACTGTTAGGGGGTAAAGGTTGACCTGCTAAAACGACCCCTTATTTATGGTCGAAGTCTACGACCAGTTTCTCGGTCTTGGGATAGCTCTGACAGGTAAGGATGTACCCTTGCTCAACCTCCTCTTCTTCAAGCCCCCAGTGCACGTCCATCATCACTTCGCCACTCACCAGCTTGGCCTTGCAGGTGCAGCACATGCCGCCCTTGCAGGCAAAAGGGAGATCGGCCCCTTGGGCAAGGGCCGCATCCAAGATCGTCACTTCTTCTTGCAGGGGGATGTCGATAGTTACCTCTCTGCCATCTAGTTTGATCGTAACCTGACTGCTTCTCTTTTTTTGTGTGCCATCAGGCTGACTCTTTTTGGCTCGTGCCATTATTTTCGAACTGGTAAAGAGTTCGAGATGGATCTTTTTTGTGGGCATCCCCGATTTTTCCAAGAAGGCCTTGCTGTTCAAGGTCATCTCTTCGGGTCCGCAGATGAAACACTCATCCATATTCTTACATCCGATCAACCGATCGAGGAGGGTCAGTTTTTCTGCATCAATGCGGCCTAGTTGCAGGGGACTATCCGTTTTTTCGCGGCTCAGAATATGCAGGATATTGAGGCGTTGCATGTACTTGTTCTTGAGCTGTTCGAGTTCCTCAAAAAAAATAATGCTAGAACGGCTGCGGTTACCATACACCAAGGTGATCGTGCTGGTAGGCTCGGTATACAAGATCGATTTGATCAACGAAAGAATGGGAGTGATGCCGCTGCCGGCAGCGATCATCAGATAGCGCTTGGTTTGCGAAGCATGTAACGGGGTGTTGAACTTACCGGCAGGAGGCATTACGTCGAGCGTATCGCCGGCCTTGAGTAGGTCGTTGGCATAGTTCGAGAAAACGCCTCCTTCTACTTTTTTTATCGCTATGCGAAGCTCGTTGTCTTGTGGTGCGCTGCAGATCGAATAGTTGCGTCGTATCTCGGCTCCGTTCAGGATGGTCTTTAAAGTCAAATTTTGTCCGGGCAAAAATTGATAGGTCGCTTGCAGGGCCTCGGGTACGCTGAATAGCAAAGAAACACAGTCGGCTGTTTCTTGCCGAACCTCTTTAATGGTAAGGGGATGAAAATGTAGCGACATCTTCTAGTGATTTTTTCGAAGACCGCCCACCAAAATGGTCAGCATGTTGTCCTCGAGTTCACGGGCGCTGATCCTTTTTTTACTGCGATGCCAGCTTTCGATACCGCTAATGGCATGTAACATAATAAGCACGGCAGTGGCACTGTCGATGGGCAGAATTTCTTTTTTCTGTATGCCTGTATCGATCAGGTGAGCGATCCGTTTGCGATAGGTGCGTCGCTGAGTCTGAAAATTAGAGAGGTAGGGCTCTTGCAAATGTTTCCACTCACGGTCACTAACATAGACCTGTTCGTAGTTGTCGATCATCTGCCTAATATGAAACCGAAGCACCGCTTCGAGGGCCGACAAGGCCGACTGGCGGGTGGCTTCGATCTGGTCCATATGCGTATTAAAGTGATTGGCCATCTCGAAACAAATAGCCTCCAGTATCTCGTTCTTTGATGCAATGTGGTTGTAAAGGCTGGCCGCCTCTATTCCTACCGCCTCTGCCAGATCGCGCATCGAAGTGGCCGCAAACCCGCGTTGGCGAAACATGGCCGCCGCCTTTTGCAAGATCAGTCCTTTTTTAGAAGCCTTTTTTCGAATTGCCTTTGCCATAGCGATCAAATAGGGTTGGAAAGGTAACGAAATAATACCTTTTTTAGGTTGTGGAATTATTATAGGTTTGCACCCTATGTCATTGATTACCGTTGGAACCATGGCCTTTGATGCCATCGAAACACCCTTTGGAAAAACAGACCGTATTGTCGGGGGCTCCGCCACCTATGTGGCCTATGCCGCCAGTAATTTTGTAACCCCCGTTCAGCAGATCTCGATTGTCGGATACGATTTTCCGCAAGAGGAGATGGAAGAGCTTCGTCGCCGAGGTGTGCAAACCGATGGGGTAGAGATCGTCGCGGACAAAAAATCCTTTTTTTGGAGCGGGCGCTATCATGCCGACATGAACAGTCGCGATACCCTGGTTACCGATCTGAATGTGCTGGCCGATTTCGATCCCAAGGTGCCAGCCGGTTATCAAGGTGCTGAATTTTTGATGCTGGGTAATCTGCAACCCCGCATGCAGCTCAATGTTATCCAGGAGCTGACACAACGCCCCCGTCTGATCGTTATGGATACCATGAACTTTTGGATGGAGACGGCCATGAATGAACTCAAGATCGTACTGCGTTATGTAGATATGCTGATGGTCAACGATGCCGAGGCGCGTCAGTTATCCGGCGAATATTCGCTGGTCAAAGCGGCCCGTGCCATCCTGGCCATGGGCCCCCGCTACCTGATCATTAAAAAAGGGGAACATGGTGCCTTGCTCTTTCAGCAAGATGAAGTGTTCTATGCACCCGCCCTTCCATTAGAGGATGTGTTTGATCCTACCGGTGCCGGTGATACGTTTGCCGGAGGTTTTATCGGGCATATTGCCAAGACCGGCGATATCTCTTTCGAGAACATGAAAAGAGGTATCATCGTAGGTTCTGCCATGGCCAGTTTTTGCGTCGAGAAGTTCGGTCCTACCCGTCTAAAAGAAGTCGGAAAAAAAGAAATTCACGACCGCATCCGTCAGTTCAAGGAGTTGGTGAGTTTTGATATTGAGCTATCGTAGGTCGTTTATTTTCTAGCAAACGAATAGCCGAATTTAAAGCCGAACCACACGGGCCAAAATCCATTTTGATTAAAGTGAGGAGTAAGGGCTACCCCCCAGGTAATGCCTCCGTTCTTGGGTTGTCTTCTGTAGCCTAAGGTCATGTGACCATATACAGAGTTCTTTTTATCGACGGTAAGTCCGACCACGTCTACCGGAAAGGGGTCATAGATGCCGCCAGGCCACCAGGAATCATAGGTGTCGTTGTAGTGTAAAAAGGTCAACCCGGCGCCGGCTTCAAAAAAATGTTTGTTGTCTTTGGTAAGTAACCAGTTGACACCAACGGGAAGGGTAAACACCTTCTCGTAATTTCCGCTAAATCCTCCCAAGCCGGCTTTTAGTCCAATGCCATCCGATCGTTTGTTGAGTCGGGTCTCATACAGTACGTTGAAGGCAACGCCGTTGCCCCCCAATTCCACATAGATGTTTTGGCGGGGAGCTCTTTCTGTGAACTTGCTCTCTGCTTCTTGCGCTTGCGAGTAAGTGCCGAAGAACAATTGTAGTCCGAGAACTAGTATGGGTATGTGAAGGGGTTTCATGTAGTTAGGGATTGCAGTTTGATAATAAGATTACATCGTAAGACAAGTGCAAGATAAACCTTGACGCATGATTTCGCACCCCAAGATGTTAAAACTTTCGAAAACTTAGTGCCACAGCGACACGCCAAACCGATAAAGATTCCTTTTGCCTTGTAAAGAGTAGTGTGTAATTACAATAAGGTAGTTCGCTGCTGCGAGTAATTGACCTTGTTCATCTCTTCCGTCCCAGTGCCATTGCCCGTTTCTTCCAAGCAAGGTTCTGGAGGCTAATATCCTAACAAAGCGACCGGCAGCATCCAAAATTTGTATCGATACCAACGTGCCTGGCTGTTCTGTTTTATAACTAATGATACAAAGGTCATCGTGGCCATCGAGATTCGGCGAAAACAAACGCGGGTATACCGAGAATTCATTTTCTGATTGGCTGTTGGTTATCTGCTGCGAATTTTTTCTGGCTGGCGTAGCAAACCCTTCGGTGCGAGCGGCACTATGCCAGTTAGCGGCCCACTGTGTTTTCCCTTTTGGATCGATCCGTTCGAGTGAAACCCCTTCTTTGTCTTGTAACAGCGGAAAATGCCAGTTCTCGTTGTAGTTCACTTCGTCTATAATATCTCCTTGTTGGTCGAGTAGTACCAGTCTACCCTCTTCATCGGGTAACGATGGAAAACCGGTCGTTTGAAAAAAGTGCAAAGGCGAGTTGACCAAGTATTGCTGCATTACTAGCGAAGGTTCGCTGCTAAAGGCGACATAGTCGTTAGGAAAAAGTAAACGAGGCGTTGCGCTCAGCCGGGTAAAGCTTCCTAGATTGCCGTTGGTCAGTCTGTTGGTTATGAACAAAGAGAATAAGTCAATGATCTTTTTACTCGGATTAAAGAGCTCTACGAAATCACTGCCTCCGATGCGCGGATTAAATAGAATCTCGTTGATGACTACATCTTGGGGCTTGCAAACAGAGGCCAGACCAGTTGGCATCGTTTTGGCGCTGCCAACGTCGTCTGCATGGCAGCTCTTGATACCCGCAATAGAAAGTGTATAAACCGTATCTGCCTGTAGGGGTCTGTTTAATTTGCAGGCAATGGTAGTGTGCAATAGTTCGACCGTTCGTGCAGCGATCACCTCAATACCATCTCCAAGTCGGTACAAAGACGGGCGAATCGACCAACTGCTGTCTATCGGCGCTGAAAATTGAATCCGTAGACTATCCGGTGTAGGTGCGTAGGCATGAATGGCAGTGGGTAACGACAATTCCGTTTGCAGATCTAGTACGGAATTGACCGATCCGGGAGTGCCTCCTCTTGTGTGTGTACTGTTTTTCCAATTGGGCTTACCTGCACAGGGCCATGTTGGGTTTATCATTTCGAGCGACCAGCCTCCTTCTGCTTTCAGCGAGTTGCTATACCAGCTCTTATCGTACGAGATGGCATGCGCGGTGCTGCCCGATGGATGACGCAGCCAAATTGTAGTGCCATCATTATCTAGCGCCGGAAAGCTCGGTACCGAAATTGTTTTTCCGAGAGTATATAAGAAGGGTAAGGCAGCGTTCGAACATACTATAACTAAACTGTCTGGCGGCAGCCAGTAAAAAGGAAGGGGCCCCGATAAGGCGGTGGAGGTACCCACTCTCCAATTTTGTAATTGAACGGGTTGTCCCGATCCGTTACGAATTTCTATCCACTCATATGCAGGTAATCCTACACTGGGTGTGGGATCCGCCATAAATTCTGTAATAAACAGACTATGGTGAGTTTGCGCGTTGACCATCATAGTCATTAGTAGAGCTGCTGCTGTTATATACAAACGCATGGCAGCAACTTAATTGCTTAGAGGAGGAATGGCAAGAGGTCTACCACAAAATGGGTAGTGATTAAAAGATCGTGAGCGAAGAAAATTCTCTTTTTAGCTGATTTATTGTTTTGCTCGCAAGCAAAATGTCAGCAGAAAAATTCCAACTACAAAAACTTAGGCCTTCAACATTTTTAAAAACTCCGCTTCGGAGATAATCCGAATGGTATTGATCTTTTTGGCTTTTTCTAGTTTAGAGCCCGCATCTTCTCCGGTAACGAGGTAGTCGAGTTTGGCGCTTACGCCACCCAGCACGATCCCGCCTTCGCTACGTACCATCTCTTCGGCGGCCGATCTTTTTAGCGTGGGTAGCGTTCCGGTAAATAAAAATGTTTTTCCGCTTAAGTTACCGTTGTTGGCAGTGTCTTTCTTTTCGTTGCGCAGTGACAGGCCCAGTTTTTCAAGCGTCCGGACCATTTCGATATTTTCCTTGTTGCTAAAAAAGTCATGGATGCTGCCCGCCACTTTGGGGCCTACATCTTCTAACGCCAGTAACTGTTCGGTAGAGAATTTCTCGAAGTCGAGCAAGTGCTCTACGGCCGCCGCCAGTGTTCGGGCCGTGGTCTCTCCTACAAAACGTATTCCCAGGGCATAGATCAATCGGTGCAATGGTTGCGTTTTGGATGCTGCAATGGCCGTTTGCAGATTTTCGATCGATTTTTTACCGAATCCCTCTTTATGCTCGAGGGCAGAAAAATCAAAGGTGTATATGCCGGGAATATCGCGCAGCAAGCCCTGTTCATAGAATTTTCGGATGTTGGCCTCACCCAGCCCGCGAATGTCCATCGCATCTTTGCTCACAAAATGGATGATACGTTCTACAACCTGCGCCGGACATTCAATATTGATGCATCGCCACACCGCTTCCTCTTCTTCTTTAAATAACGTACTTCCGCAAACCGGGCACTGAACCGGAAAAACGATCTTCTTTTCTTTTCCTTTTCTAAGATCGGTCAGCGGTTTAACGATCTGTGGAATTACATCACCTGCCCGCTCGATCAGTACCTGATCGCCGATGCGAAGATCTTTTTCAGCAATGTATTCTTCGTTATGGATGGAGATGCTCGATACCATCACCCCGCCCACGGCTACGGGTGTCAATTTGGCCACAGGGGTTACTGCTCCGGTTCGGCCCACCTGAAATTCTACGCCGGTGAGTTGCGTGGTCGCCTGCCTTGCTTTGAACTTAAAGGCCACGGCCCAGCGCGGATGATGCGAGGTCATTCCCATTTTTTCTTGTAACCCCGTATCATTCACCTTTATTACCATGCCATCGATTTCGTAGGGCAGGTCATCGCGGATCGCTTCGTATTGGTTGCAGTAGTCAATTACCTCGTCTATGTTACTACATACTTTCTTTTCGAGATGCGGACTTCTGAAACCCAGTTCCCAGAGAAACTCCAGCGAACCGGCATGTGTTTGTAAGGCAGCAGGCAATGTGGCACGTTGTGCTGCGCCTGTATAACTAATGTGATACACGAACACCTCGAGTTTTCGTTTGGCTGCTTCGGCAGGGTCCTTTAATCGTAAGGTGCCGGCTGCCGCATTGCGGGGATTGGCCAGCGGGGCGAGACCTTGTTGCAACAGGTGCTCATTGAATCGATTAAAGTTTTCTTTGTTGATCAGTACCTCACCTCGAATTTCGATCTCTTCGATCCCCTTCGTGACAAAGGCAGCCGATAAAGGAACGCTCCGAATCTGTTTTACGTTTGTCGTGACCTCATCCCCTTGCAGCCCATCGCCACGGGTAGCGGCCCGCACCAACAGGTCGTTCTTATAGATCAGCGAAATACTGCTGCCATCGAACTTGGGTTCCACGCAATACGCTACCGAAGAGAGCCCGGTGAGTTCTTTTGCCCTGCGGTCAAAATCGCGGAGGTCTTCTGCGTTATACGAGTTATCGAGCGACAGCATCGGCACCAAATGTTGCACCGACGGAAAATCACGTGTCAGGTCTTTGGCCACTCGCTGGGTAGGGGAGTCGGGGGTTATTAGCGCGGCATGTTGTTGCTCTATTTTTTCGAGAGACTTGAAGAGCAGATCATATTCATAGTCCGATAGCAACGGGTCGTTCAACACGTAATATCGATATTCATGAAAGCGCAATACCCCGCGTAACGCGTCGATCTCGTTTACGCCAACGCCCACACCTTGTTGCTCTTTAAGAAGCTCTTGGGTCAGGTTTTGCCAATAAAGGGTATCCTTTTTATTATACATGCTGCCAATTGCGGTGTAAAGGTAAGCCGGACCCTGCTGTTAGCGTACCCGGGCTGGCCATCGTCAAAAAAAATTAAGATCGGTTAATGTGTTTTAAGTACATATTTGTAATTTTAGCATCGACCTATAATGCTGCCATATGAAAAAGTCCCTGCTGCTGCTCAGCTTGCTCGCTTGGTTCGTGCTGCCCGCTAACGCCCAGTTACTTACCGGCACGCCTCTTTTTCCCCGCGATAATGATAATGTCTCGATCGTCGTCGATGCTACCAAGGGCAACGGCGGTCTCAATAACTATTCGAATCCTTCGGATGTCTATGTACACACCGGCGTCATTACTAATTTGAGCACCAGCGCCTCTGACTGGCGCTATGTAAAATTCGGTTCTCAGAATCCCTGGGGGCAATTAGTGCCCGGATTACAGGCTACTTCGCTCGGCAATAACAAATGGCGCTACGACATTACCAATATCCGGGCCTTTTATGGAGTGCCCGCCGGCGAGACCATCCGACAGATCGCCATTTTATTCAGAAGCGGAAACGGCAATATCAAGCAGACCAATACCGACGGCTCTGACATGTATTTGCCCATTTACCCTAACGAACTTTCTCTTCGCTTTACCGATCCTCCTTTTCAGCCCACGGCCATTCCCGTTCCCGAACCTATCTCGAGGCAAGTAGGACAAACAATACCGGTGACCGCCCAATCGAGCAGTACAGCTGCCACCATGCGTATCTATTATAATGGTACGGTTGTCCAAACCGTGACCAATGCGAGTACCATCAGCGCCAGTCCTGTTATTAGTGCGGCCGGTTCACAGGTAATCGTGGCCGAGGCCATAAGTGGTTCCATAACAAAGCGAGATACCTTACGATTTTTCGTAGGCGGATCCGTTAACGTGGCGCCCCTGCCTGCCGGTGTACGAGATGGGATCAACTACGAATCCGGAAATACCTCGGTAGTGCTGGTATTGTATGCCCCCGGCAAACAACGCATATCTGTCATTGGCGATCTGCCGGGCAGCAACTGGCAAGAGCAGACCAACTATGCCATGAGTCGTACCCCCGATGGTAATTACTGGTGGTTGCGCATTACCGGTCTTATACCCGGCACAGAGTATGCTTTTCAATATTTAGTGGATGGAACGCTGCGCGTAGGCGATCCGTATGCAGAAAAGGTACTCGATCCCTGGAATGACCCCTATATCACCCCTGCCACTTTTCCTAACCTCAAACCCTATCCCACCGGGCAGACCAGTGGTATCGTCAGTATTTTACAAACCAATTCACCCGGTTACACCTGGACCGTGCCCAACTTTACCCGCCCCGATAAAAAAGGGCTCATCATTTACGAGTTGCTGTTGCGCGATTTTATTGCCGCACACGATTGGAAAACGCTGCGCGATACACTAGGCTATTTGCAACGGCTCGGCATCAATGCCATCAAGTTGATGCCGGTGGGCGAGTTCGACGGCAACGAAAGCTGGGGGTATAATCCCTCTTATTATTTTGCGCCCGATAAATATTACGGGCCTAAGAATTCACTTAAAGAATTTATCGATACTTGTCATCGACGCGGCATTGCCGTAATTGTCGATATGGTGCTCAATCATACTACGGGAAGCAATCCCCTGGCAGCCTTGTATTGGAACAGCACGGCCAATCGCCCGGCGGCCGATAATCCCTGGCTCAACGAAACAGCGCGTCATCCCTTTAATGTATTCAATGATTTTAACCACGAGAGTTTGGTTACACGACAATTCAGCAGCCGTGTTATGGAGCATTGGCTCAAGGAATATAAGGTAGATGGATATCGTTTCGACCTGTCGAAAGGGTTCACACAAAACAATACGGGCTCCGATGTGGCCGCCTGGGGTCGCTATGACCCAACGCGCGTTGCGATCTGGAAACGGTATTACGATACCATGCAGCTCAAATCGCCCGGTAGTTATGTGATACTCGAACATTTTGCTGATAACACCGAAGAGATCGAGCTCTCCAATTACGGCATGATGCTCTGGGGTAACAACACCTATAATTACCAAGAGGCGGCTATGGGATTTGTCAATAACTCCAACTTTAGTGGAAGCATCTTTACGGCTCGTGGCTGGAACCAGCCTCACCTGATCTCTTACATGGAAAGTCACGACGAAGAGCGCCTTATGTACAAGGCACTTCAGTTCGGTAGTTCATTTGGCGGGTATAACATTCGCAACCTTAATACGGCGCTCAAGCGCATGGAGCTTACCGCGGCGTTCGGCCAGTTGATTCCCGGTCCTAAAATGATCTGGCAGTTCGGCGAGTTAGGGTACGATTTCTCCATCAATCATTGTCCCGACGGAACGGTCAATAGCAATTGCCGTACTTCCAACAAGCCCATTCGCTGGGATTATAATACTATTACAGAGCGACGAAACCTCTATACTGTTTACAGCAAGCTCAACCAGCTGCGTATGCATCCGCTCTATAAGAATAACTTTACTTCCAATCGCATTGTGCATTCGCTGGCCGGTGCCTTTAAGTGGATGCAGCTGACCACCGATACTTCTAATATCGTGGTGGTAGGAAATTTCGATCTGACCCCTTCGCAGGCTACGGTGAGTTTTCCGGGCGGAGGAACCTGGTACGATTATTTTGCAGGAACCACCTACAACCCGACTGCGGCCGGACAGTCTATTTTGCTTCAGCCCGGCGAGTACAAAGTGTACGTTAATCGTAACATTGTCGGCGCTGGTGGATCTGGCGGAGGTGGCGGCGGTGGTGGCGGCACCACGCCCGTTACTGAGTTGTCGGTAAAATTATTGCCTAATCTGGTGGCGCGTGCGGGTGGTTCGACTGCTCTATTAGAGTTGCAACTTCCGTTGGCGGGTTCGGTGCAGGCCCAGTTATACAACATGGCCGGTCAGCGGGTGCTTCAACTGCACAACGGTCAATTGGCCGAGGGAATACACCGGCTCGACATCACCGCAAAGATGGCCACAGTGGCGGCCGGTCTTTATATTGCCCAGGTGGTTACGCCCAGTGGCACGCAAACCATTAAACTGATAGTTCAGTAATCGAAACGATAGCGTATGCCAGAAAGAATCATCAAAGCATTTAAGACGGCAGAGACCGAGAAGATCAGTCACCTCGATTATTTCAATATCGCCGTATCGGTCGACTGTGTTATTCTCGGATACGAGAACAAGCAACTAAAGGTGTTGCTTATTAAATCTGACCTCGAAGAGTTCAGCGGACTAAATTCCTTGCTGGGCGATCTGGTTCGCCCCGATGAGGATCTCGATGAGGCTTCTTATCGCATTTTGCGAGAGCGCACAGGCCTCAACGATGTGTACCTCGAGCAGGTCCAAACTTTCGGACGACTCGGCAGGCACCCATCGGGACGAGTCGTTACCACGGCTTATTTCTCTCTACTGGACCTTCATCATCACCAGTTGCGCCTTAGTCACAACGATCTTCATTGGCACCCGATCAACAAAGTAGGCAAGCTGGCGTTCGATCACAAAGATATTTTGGACAGCTGCCTGCACCGATTGCGTCAGCAGGTCTTGGAGCGTCCGCTCATCTTTAGTTTACTTCCCGAGAAATTTTCGCTGCGACAATTACAAGAAGTGTACGAAGCGATCTTAGGTACAGACCTCGACAGGCGAAACTTTCGCAAGAAGGTCAGCCTTAAGGATTGGCTGGTCGATCTGGGCGAGATGGAGACCGATGTACCCCACCGCCCCGGCAAACTTTACAAATTAAATCCGGCCCTCAAGAAGCGTCTTCGGGCCAGATTAAGGGTATCGTAATATGTAATATGCTGTAATTGAATTTATTATATTATATTTTTTCCTGTGCAGCCCAAACTAGAAAATACTTGTCTTTGCTTTAACAAATTTTTTGTGAGTTATAAAATATTGGTAATATTGTGTGTTTGCTACACATTCGTTTGTGTTTGTTGAAAACATTTTATTGCCTGTGTAGTCAACCCGAATTGCTTAACCATTAATGATTGCTTATGTCATTATCTAAACTCTCGAGGGTATTCAGCCTAATCGCGCTAACCCTTGCAGTGCAAGTTTCTTTTGCACAAGACAGAGTGATTACAGGAAAGGTCTCTGATGCCAGTGGTGCCCCGCTCAGCGGAGTCAGTGTCGTTGCCAAAGGCAGCACACAGGGTACGCAAACTGATGCTGCAGGACAATTCCGTCTCTCTGTTTCTGCCTCTGTCAATGCCTTGGTGCTTTCTTCCGTTGGTTTCGAAACCCGCGAAGTGGCTATTCAGGGTACAACGCTCAATGTAACGTTAGCTGCCGCTGCCGCTTCTATGGAAGATGTAGTGGTCGTTGCCTACGGTACACGTCGCAAAACCGATCTGACCGGATCGGTCGTGGCAGTGGGTGCCAAAGATTTTCAAAAAGGTAACATCAACTCTGCCGAGCAGCTGCTCGTAGGTAAGGTGGCCGGTCTTTCTGTAACCACCGGTGGTGGTTCTGCAGGGGGCGGAAGCCGTCTTCGCATTCGGGGTGGTGCTTCTTTGAATGCCAGCAACGATCCGTTGTTGGTGATCGATGGAGTGCCCGTTGACGGTAATGGCATTTCCGGCTCTGCCAATTTGCTCAATACCATCAACCCTAACGATATCGAGTCGATGACCATATTAAAGGATGCCTCTGCAACCGCTCTGTATGGTTCTCGTGCGTCGAATGGTGTCATTATCGTTACCACCAAGAAAGGCGGCAAAGGTGCCATTCGTTTCAACTTCAATAACGTTACCTCCGTAGGAATGATCGCCGACTATGTAGACGTGCTTTCTGCCGACGAGATCCGCGGTA
>JBILFN010000027.1:0-16929 GCA_044351575.1 Chitinophagaceae bacterium | reverse complement strand
TAAACATTAGGAATCGACTGCGCTTGCGCAACAGCGAAGCAATAACAGAATGCCAATAGCAGCGTGATACTTTTTTTCATAGTAGTAAATGCTAATCTTTTTTCTCTTTGATAAAAACGATGCAAATTATGGAAGCCACCATCATTAGTGCGCCTCCCACGGTCAGGGCAGCCAACCGGTCGTTGCCCAACACCTCGCGCATAAGCCAGCCAAAGCCGAGCGAAGCGATAATTTCGGGTAAAACAATAAAGAAGTTAAAGATGCCCATATAGATACCTACCTTATCTTTCGGCAATACGCCGCTGAGCATCGCGTAGGGCATCGACAAGATACTGGCCCAGGCAATTCCAACGCCTACCATGGAGCCGAACAGCCAATTTTTGTCGGTTATAAAATTTACACTGATCAATCCAATGGCGCCGGCCAGTAAACACACTGCATGCGTAATGGAACGCCCCCAACGATCAGCAATGGTCGGCAATACAAGGGCGAATAAAAAAGTGACCACACTGTAAAACGACAAGGTAAGACTTCCAAAATCGGCTCCGGCCGCATAGACCGGATCGCTGGCATCTTGCCCCTTAAAGACATTGACTGCTACAGCGGTCGTATAATAGAACCACATTAAAAAAAGACCGGGCCAGGTAAAAAATTGCACCAACGAAACCCAGCGCATCCGAACAGGCATCGTGGCAAGGGCTTGAAAGATCTCTTTTACACCATGAAAGAATCCGCCTTGCTCCTCTTGTTGTTTCTTAAGAAATTCAGGATCGCTCGGAGGGTATTCCTTTGTCGAAAACACCGTATAGAGCACCGCTGCGATAAAAAAGAATGCCCCCAGATAAAAGGACCATCTTACATTATCGGGAATTTCGCCCGGATTGGCCGTATTCGAAAAAGCAAAAATATTTTTCATAAGCCAGGGCAATGCAGAGGCAATACTGCCCCCTAGTCCGATCATCAGACTTTGCATTATAAAACCCCGATTGACCTGCGAATCGGGTAACTGGTCGGTAACAAACGCCCTGAAAGGCTCCATGGCCACGTTACCAAATACATCTAGCACCCATAGCAGTCCGGCCGCCATCCAAAGTGCGCTGCTGTGAGGCATAAAGATGAGCGCAATAGAGCTTAAGATAGCACCGATCATAAAGTACGGTCTTCTGCGTCCCCAGCGCGGATGCCAGGTTCTATCGCTCATGTAACCGACCACAGGTTGCACCAGTAAGCCGGTGAGCGGAGCAGCTAAAAAAAGAAGGGGCACTTCGTCGGGGTTGGCCCCCAGGTTTTCATAAATGCGACCCATGTTGGCACGTTGCAGGTCCCAGCCGAACTGGATCCCGAAAAATCCCACGCTCATGTTGATGATCTGTTGCAGACCAAGCTTGGGTTTTTCGCCTTGAGAAGCAGTAGACATATGGAACGTTGGTTTTGGCAGGTAAGATAAACAAAAAAAGATAGCCTCTCAAATCACAAAGCCATCGGGAATAACAGCCCCTTTTTTTACAACGATAATACCGTCCTTTACGGTGTAGAGTGGATGATCTTTGTTCTCTAAATGATCTCCGCCCCGTATTATTACATTGTTTCCGATTCGACAATTCTTATCGATGATGGCCCTATGGATCTGACAACGCTGCCCCACTCCCATAGCCGGCATTCCCTTTTCGACGCCCTTCGAAATGTCCTGCAAGGTCTCGTAGTAATCACTACCCATTATATAAGCATCCGATATTACGCTCCCTAACCCAATTCTGCTTCTGATCCCTATCACCGAGCGCTCTACCGATGAGGCGCTGATGATGCAACCCTCGGCCACCAACACCTGGGTAAGTGTAGTGCCGCTGATCTTGGCAGGCGGCAACATTCGAGAGCGAGTGTAGATCGTGCGTTCGCTGTCGAACATATCAAAGGCCGGTATCTCTTTGGTGAGTTCGATGTTGGCCTCAAAAAAAGAACTGATGTTACCGATGTCGGTCCAGTAGCCGCTGTACTGATAACTGGCTACCCGGTATCGATTGATACAAGCAGGAATGATCTCTTTACCAAAATCGGCAGCTTCCTTTAACTCGGAACGAAGTAAGTCAAACAGTAAACTTCTCTTAAAGATATAGATGCCCATCGAGGCCAGATATACCCTGCCTTCTGCGTGCATGGCTGCACCGGTATCGCTCACCCAGTCGCCCAATACTTCTTTTTTGGGCTTTTCAATAAACGAAGTGATTAGGCCGGCACCACTTTTGAGAATACCGAATTCCGGAGCCTCCTTTCCCGTAACGGGAATAGTGGCAATGGTAATATCGGCTCCCAGTTGCTTGTGATGGTCGAGCATCTCGGCAAAATTCATTTGGTAAAGCTGATCGCCGGACAGGATCAGCACATACTCGCTCTCGAACGATTCGATGTGACGAAGTCCTTGTCTGACCGCATCGGCCGTTCCCTGAAACCAAGTGGGATTATCGGGCGTTTGCTCGGCGGCCAGAATATCTACAAAGGCCCTGCTAAAAGCGCTAAAGTGATAGGTGTTTTTAATGTGCCTATTAAGGGAGGCCGAATTGAACTGCGTAAGAACGAACATCCTTCCTACCCCATTGTTCAGACAATTGGAGATGGGAATATCAACCAGCCGATACTTGCCTGCTATGGGAACGGCAGGTTTGGAGCGACTCGCCGTAAGCGGATAGAGTCTCGATCCGGCGCCGCCCCCCAGTATTACGGAGAGCATTTCGGTAGAATGGGTAATGGTGCGTATGGCCATACGTATTTATTGAATGCTTTTATAAAGTAGCAAATATTCTTTGGCCGCGTGTTGCCAAGAATGATCGATCTGCATTATTCGCTCTCGAAACTGCGCAAAGTGTACTGGCTGTTCGTAGTATAGCGCTACTGCACGATCTATAGCATGCTTGATATCCTCTACCGATGCCTGCTCGAAGCGAATGCCAAATCCATCTTTGTCGCCCATATCGATGACCGTATCTTTTAAGCCCCCCACCGCTCTTACGATCGGCAGTGTTCCAAAGCGAAGCGCATACAGTTGATTGAGCCCGCAGGGTTCAACGCGACTGGGCATCAAGATAAAATCGGCTCCGGCATACATCAAATGACTCAATGCTTCTTGATAGCCAATGTACACACTCACCGAACCTTGTAGCGGATCGGTAAGCAGATCGAGTTGCTGCTCTATGGCTGGTTCGCCCGAGCCCAGCACTAAAAAACTGATCTTGCCCGGATGGTTGGCAACGCAAGCCGCAATGGCAGCGGGTAAAAGATCGGCCGCTTTTTCGCCTACCATCCTTCCTATAAAGCAAAACAAGGGCCGCTCGGGATCAAGTCCGAAGCGTCGACAGAGCTCCTCTTTGTTTTGTCGCTTTCCCTGCTCCACAGTGTTGACCGTGTAATGAAAAAGCAAATACGGATCATGTGCAGGGTCCCATATATCGGTATCGATCCCATTTAAGATGCCAACTGATTTTTCTTTCTCGTGCGCAAAGAGCTGTTCGAGACCCGCGGCGCTGATATTGAGTTCTTGCAAGTAACCCTTGCTTACCGTCGTGATCCGCCACGCGGTCTTGACAGCAGCCGCAAGAGGGTTGATCTGCTGGTGCCAGTCGAGCAATGACCAATGCAACATATCGCAGGCCGGCAGCAAGTATTTCTGCTCCCAGCCAAACGCTCCGTTATATTGCGCGTTGTGCACGGTAAATACCGAAGGAATGGAAGATAACCTATCCTTGAAATCAAAGCCGTACTGCATAAGGAACGGAACCAGCCCGGTGTGATGATCATGGCAATGAACGATGTCGGGCAAATGTGTCCAGGAGTAGATCCAGTCACACACCGCATTTTGAAAAGCGATGAATCGCTCGGTGTCGTCTGGATAGCCATAGATCTTTTCGCGATCGAGCAGCCCGTTGATGTCGATCAAATATAGATCGAACCCCAATCGATTGGTTTTTTCTTTGATAACACTATAATGAAAGAATTGCGGCCCTATGTATTGACTGGACTCATGCACCAGCTCCCATTGCTGTTGATAAAGAAACTCGGTTCTGTACATCGGCACCACTACTTTGGCCACGTGCCCTTGTAAAACCTGGTATTTCGGAAGGGCCCCGATCACATCGCCCAACCCGCCTGCCTTGGCCATGGGAAAACATTCAGCGGCTACATGTAAGATCTCCATACAACACGATTACTCCTTTGTATAAATTTAAGTCAAAATACCCTATTTTCATTCCTTATAAACGAACTCTTCTATGTCAGCACCTGCCAAACAACCAACCAATTACGGAGCACTGGGCACCCTTATTACTGTCTTCTTCTTTTGGGGCTTTATTGCGGCCGGTAACAGTGTATTTATTCCTTTCTGTAAAAATTACTTTCGCCTCGACCAGTTTCAAAGCCAGCTGATCGACTTCTCTTTCTACCTGGCTTACTACATAGGAGCCTTATTCTTGTTTGCTTATGGCGCGTTTGGTGGTCATGACCTGGTAGGAAAATGGGGATATAAGAAAAGTATCATTTACGGACTGTTATTCTCGGCCGTTGGGGCCGCCATTATGATCGTGGCGGTAGAGGCCAATGTCTTTGCCTGGATGCTGGCCGGTCTTTTTGTGGTGGCCCTTGGTTTTTCACTGCAACAGACCGCTGCGCAACCCTTTGCTATTTCGCTGGGCGATCCGTCTACCGGAGACAGCCGCGTAAACCTGGGAGGAGGCATCAATTCTTTTGGAACTACCATTGGTCCCTTGGTGGTAGCCTTTGCGCTTTTTGGTACGGCTGCCGCCATTACCGACGACAAGATTCGATCTCTTAGCCTCGAAAAAGTGGTCTTGTTGTATGCAGGGGTGGGATTGCTGTTCGTGGGTGCAGCCGCATTGTTCGGTTTCTCGAAAAAAG
The DNA here is from genome assembly GCA_044351575.1 of Chitinophagaceae bacterium. GTDB lineage: Bacteria > Bacteroidota > Bacteroidia > Chitinophagales > Chitinophagaceae > JJ008. Next base: position 12,027 of record JBILFN010000027.1, on the reverse strand, counting down.
TACCGGCCGGTGTCAACAAAGAAAAAACAGAGAAGGCGACCAAGGCCCTTACCTCACTGATCGTAATCACCGTTTTGCTGATGGCCATGTTCATTCCTGTCTTTAGCAGCTACAACAGCGCCGAGGCGCTGACCATCGAAAACCTGAGTGCTCAAATAGCCGCAGCAGAACAATCACAACCTTCTGGCGAAACCCAATCTATTGACCAACTTGTTCAGCAACGCAATGACCTGCGCATGCCGCTCGAGCAATCGCGTATGTACTGGCTCTTCGGGGCATTGGCTGTGGTGGTGCTCGGACTTCTATACTCCAATGCCAGTGCTACTAAAAACCCTGAGGGATGGGGCGCCATGAAGTACCCGCAACTGGTGCTGGGAATGCTGGGTATTTTCGTGTACGTAGGCGTAGAGGTGGCGATCGGATCTAATTTAGGAGAGTTGCTCAAGCAAAAGGATTTTGGAGGATATCAGGCTTCACAAGTAGCCCCCTTTATCTCTATGTTCTGGGGCAGTTTGATGATCGGCAGATGGACAGGATCGATCAATGCATTCGATTTTTCTGATACCCGCAAGCAACTGCTTACCTTTTTGGTGCCCTTGATCGCCTTTGGAATTATTTTAGGCGTCAATACCCTGGCCCAATACGACGTACGACCCTTATTGGGCTATGTGGGTTGTGTGGGCATTCAGATACTGGTCTTCTTTCTAAGCAAGAACAAACCCGCTCGCACCTTACTGTTGTTTAGCTTATTTGGGATCGCAGCCATGCTGGTCGGTATTCTCACAGAGGGAAAGGTGGCCATCTTTGCCTTTTTGGCCGGGGGACTGGCTTGCTCCATTATGTGGCCGTCGATCTTTGCATTATCGGTAGCGGGCCTGGGAAAATACACCACACAGGGGTCAGCCTTTTTGATCATGATGATCTTGGGAGGTGCCATTATTCCGCCCATACAGGGAAAACTCGCCGATATCATAGGTATTCATCAATCCTTTATCGTATGCGCCCTTTGCTTTGCATATTTGGCTTTGTTTGCCTTCTTGGTAAAAGGCATTTTGAAACGCCAGGGAATTGATTACGACAGTGCCGCAGCCGGCAGTGCACACTAAACCATAACGTTTGATCGCAGTAACATGAAAAAATTTGCAGTAGGCATAGACATTGGAGGCACCAACACCAAATTCGGTATCGTAGACAGAGAGGGAACGATCGTTACGCAAGGGCGAATGCTGACCAATGCAAAAGACACCGTACAGGGTTTCATAGAGGAATTGTACGATCACCTCGACCCAATGATCGAAAAAGCGGGTGGTCGCAATGAATTTGCCGGAATAGGTATTGGCGCTCCTAATGGAAATTACTACACCGGTAATATTGAGCATGCCGCCAACCTTAAGTGGAAAGGGATTGTACCCCTGGCCGCAATGATACAAGAGCGCTTTGGCATGTCGGTGAAACTCACGAACGATGCCAATGCAGCGGCTGCCGGCGAACAGCAATATGGTTGCGCCAAAGGAATGCGTGATTTTATCACTATCACGCTGGGAACCGGCGTAGGCAGTGGCATCTTTATCAATGGAAAGATCGTATTGGGCCACGATGGATTTGCCGGCGAACTGGGACATACCATTATTAGACCGGGCGGACGATTACACCCGGGCACCGGCATTCGCGGACCGCTCGAAGCCTATGCATCGGCTACCGGTGTCAGGGAGACCGCACTTGAGATGCTGGCCAACAATCCCGACAAAAAAAGTTTGCTACGCGACTTCAAAACAGAAGAACTGACCAGTGAGAACGTATACGAGTGTGCTATAAAGGGAGATGATATAGCCAAAGAGATATTCGAGTTTACCGGGCAATTACTGGGAGAGGCTCTTGCCAACTTCGTGATGTTCTCTTCTCCCGAGGCTATTGTTTTGTTCGGCGGATTGACCAAGGCTGGAGATTTAATTTTAAATCCAACCCGCAATGCAATGGAAGCCAACCTTGTACAAGTTTTTAAAAATAAGGTTAAGCTGGTCTTTAGCAACTTAAAGGAGGCCGATGCCGCCATTCTTGGGGCCAGTGCACTGATCTGGGAAGAAGCCTGATAACAGTTTTCTACCGCTGTTTTACGTATTGGCTAACGCAGTGTCTTTATCATAAATACACCGGGAACCGCGCGTTGCCCCTCTTTGTCGGAGGGTTTAATGGTCTCTTTTCCATTGACCAGCATACAGCTGCTGCCTCCGCCATCGAGATTGAGCGCCTCTACACAACCGATCTGCTGCAACAGCAAGGCGGTCTGTGTTAGGGTGAGTCCCTCGGCCTTGCCCGGAAAACGTCCCTCGACCACCAATACGATCAATTCTCCGGCAGCGGTATACCCCATGGCCGTGCGAGGATGCTTATCGTTGATGGCCTTGCCTGCAAATTTTAATTCTTCGTTATTGGCAATGCTGACTTGCCCGGCTTGCAAGAGAACGGGGCCTCCGCCCACGGCTGTTTGCACCTTCCAGGGCAATGGCATTAAAGGCAACCGGCTTTGTTCTTGGTGTAAAGCGGCCGAGGCGAAAAAAGTCTTTTCGTTGTGTTTCGAACTTGAATCTCGAAAGGGGCGTAAAGGATGTTGCAATGCCATCGGATAGCGAGCCATACTGTCCGTAAATTGCCAAGACACATCCGCGCTTCGGTTCTTATAGATTCCGATCGCACTGCCCATAGGATGACGCCAGGTTAGCGTGTCGGCCCCTTTACCGGCTATTGAATGTACATGATAGGCCAGTGTTTTTCCATCGTTGATGACCAGATTGAGATTTTGGTGCGTGGCAAAAGAAAAGAACGAAGTATTGACCACCAGCAAAGGCTGCTGGTTTTTCTGATAAAACCCTGTGGGGGTCAGTCTTCTGTTAAAAGTGGTATCGGCCAAGAAAAGAAGGGAGCGATCGCTAAGCGGGGCACTTACATAAAATGCCCTGTTGGGCTTTCCATCCACAGGATCGTCAGTACGGTACACATGTACACCTGCAGGTAAGGGCTGGTACAACGAATCGACCAGGGTCCACTGCACCTGCGAATTCGCGGTATGTAAAAGGACCAAAAAGAAAAGAAGTGAAAAAAAAGAGCGCATGACACAAGATATAAAAAAAACGCCTCTTGGAACTACGCTGGCCGGGAGGCCTTCCATTGTGAGATGCCATAGCCGGGTATAACATGCTTTTCGCTATGGTAAGAAGAACGCACTAAAGGACCGCTCTCTACATAATCAAGCCCAATCGAATAGCCGAACTCACGATATGCGGCAAATTCGTCGGGATGCACGAATCGCTGTACGGGTAAATGCTTTTTGGTAGGCTGCAGATACTGACCCAGCGTTACCACATCGCAGCCATTATCGCGCAGGTCGCGTAAGGTTTGCTCGACCTCCTCTTTATGCTCACCCAGACCCAGCATGATACCGCTTTTGGTGCGCATACCCATTTCTTTGAGTGTGCGGATCACTTCCATGCTTCGCCAGTACTTGGCTTGTATTCTCACTTGACGAGTGAGTCGCTCTACGGTCTCGATATTATGGCTGACTACTTCGGGATGAGCATCGGCAATACGAAGGATATCCTCTTTTTTTCCCTTGAAATCGGGGATCAGAGTTTCTAAGGTGGTGGATGGGTTAAGGGCTTTGACAGCGCGTATGGTATTATACCAAATGGTCGAACCGCCATCTGGTAATTCATCTCTGTCTACAGAAGTGATAACAGCATGCTTGACCTTCATTAGCTGTATGGCCTCGGCCACCCGCTGGGGCTCGTCCCAATCCACGGCACCGGGACGACCCGTGGCTACGGAACAAAAACCGCAACTTCTGGTGCAGACATTTCCTAAGATCATGAAGGTGGCCGTACCGGCTCCCCAGCACTCCCCCATGTTGGGACAATTACCGCTCTCGCAAATGGTGTGCAACTTATGATGATCGACCAGATGGCGAACATGCTTGTAGTTCTCGCCTATAGGCAACTTGACCCTCAGCCAGTCAGGTTTTTTGGGATAAGACGAAGATGAGTTGGTAGCTACTACAGGCAATTCGGTCATGCGGCAAAATTACTGATTACTATTTTCTTTTGCCAAACAACAGGGCAATATGTGCCTGCAAGAAAAAGGGTTTATCGTTTTGAAGCGCCATTATGGGAATATCCTTCGCATACATCTCGGCACTGACCCCCACTTCGATTCCGCTGACCACTTCGTTAAATCTTCCATAGTCGAAACGAAGAGCTCCTTTTACAAAAAGGCCGGGCTGCATCTTCAATTCGTTCCACCCACGCCAAAAACCACCTGAACCCAAAATGGAAGGGCCCAGGAACAAAGCACTATCGGCAGTTGAATATTTTATGTAAAGCAGATCGTCTGAAGAGGGATCCTCTATTTGCACGTAGTAAGGCTTGAGTAAACCAAGCGCCAATCCGCCATGGTATACCGCCGAAACGGCAACTCCGTTCTTGTTACCTTTTTGCCCCAGAATACGTTGCCCGCCGGCACCCATCGTTAGCTGAAAGAAATTATTGACCTTACCGTATATGTAGGGGTTACTAAGAAATAAAAAAGGGTTCGAAAGATTCTGGAATTTATTTTCTTTAGGATGCTTGATCTCTGTAAAATCGATGCGGTACACCGTTGTACGCAAAGGAGACTTCATACGGCCCATCTCGTAAAAAAGTCCATACCCATTGCTACGAGCCTGAATACCCATGGTGCTTTGCTTGTTGTAGACCAGCACCCCTTCTTCGGCCTGACGGATCATGGCATTGATCTTTTGCCTTTTCTGTTCTTTTTTTGAGGGTCCCTCCGCGGTACGCAATACTTGCGCCGTAACGCTGGTCACGTACAAAAAAGAGAAGGCAACAAGACAAAATACTTTCAAGAAAATAAGATTTGATAATTGAAACGTAAATTTAGACAAATTATTGAATATGACTTCTCGTGTAGTCTATGAGGGATCGCTTCGAACAACTTGTACGCACTTGCAAAGCGGCTCCGTACTAGAAACCGACGCCCCCGTCGATAACCAGGGAAAGGGCGAGCGATTCTCTCCCACCGATCTACTGGCTACCTCACTGGCGGCTTGCATGTTGACCGTAATGGGTATAAAAGCGCGTGATCTGCAAATAGATTTATCGGGGCTCAGCTTTTCGGTTCAAAAGAACATGCTTCAAGACCCCAGACGAGTGGGTGCCATCGTTTTACAAGCCGAGATCCCGTCCGCACTTTACGAACTGGAAGAAAGAACAAAACAAGTGCTGAAAAAAACCGGCGAAAGCTGTCCCGTCATTAAGAGCCTTCACCCCGATCTTGCCGTTACCATTCAGTGGGCACAGTGGACCTGATGCCTACCAATTGCTAAGCGCTTGCAGCACCCGGCTAACCGGTAAACCCATTACATTATAGAAGTCGCCATTGATGTACCGTATGCCAACGACCCCTATCCACTCCTGAATGGCATAGGCGCCGGCCTTGTCGTAGGGCTTGTATTGGTCGACATAATGTTCGATCTGCTCGACCGTAAGCGGATGAAAACCTACCTCGGTGCTGTCAAAAAAACTTTTTTCTTCTTCTCCTCTTCGCAACACAACGCCTGTTATTACCCGGTGTACTTGCCCCGACAGGGCCAATAGCATGCTCACCGCCTCTTCTCGGTGCACTGGCTTTCCAATTACATGATCGCCCAGTACCACCACCGTATCTGCAGCCAGTATTACCATGCCTGCTGGTACGCGGGGTTGTATGGCAAGTGCTTTTTGGCGGGCTATGTGTACCGGTATATCACAAAGAGCCATACCGGGCGGAAAATCTTCGGCAGTGTCTGGCACCCTAATCTCGAAAGGAACGGACGCCCACTCTAATAATTGCTTTCTACGCGGCGATTGCGATGCCAAAATTATTTTTTGCATGGTCTAAAAATAAAAGAAGATCATCGATAAAATTCCCGCCAGCAAGATCCATTTTACATAGCGGCTTAGTTTTCCGAAATCGGCCGGAGTGGAAGCCTGTCTCAATCGTCTTATAAAATCGAGCAGCGGCAGTAAGAGAAGCATAAAGCCATAGGCAAAAGCAGCCCAGTAATTTAATTGCAATAAATAAATTAGTACCCCGGTCAATAGCAGTAGCAACAGCGCTACCCATACCAAGGCAAAGAATCGGGCCACACCAATACCCCATACGATCGGGAGCGTCTTGCAACCATAGCGGCGATCGCCTTCCATATCCTCTACATCCTTGATCAACTCCCTGGCTAAGGTGGCCAAAAAGGCAAAGGCCCCGTATAATGTGGCAAACCGATACAATCGTAATTGCAAGACATCCGTTCCCTGCGTCCATCCCAGCGGATCGACCTTAGCGACAAAGACCACACCGATGCTCCAGGCCACGAGTAGGGCGATCAAAAAGTTACCCACCAAAAAACTTTTCTTGAAACGCGTTGAGTAGACCCAAAGCAAAACCACACAGGCCATGTTCATCATCAGCAAATAGCCCTGCCGAAACGACTGCAGGGCCAGAGCTGTTGAAACGAGCCCTGCACCGCTCAAAAAAAAGTGCCAGGCCATGGCCCAGCGGCGTCCGATGATCTTGTCAACTACCAATGACTCCGGCTTGTTGACCTCATCGATATTTACGTCAAAATAATCATTGATCACATAACCCCCGGCAGCAATGAGCACAGAGGCCAGTAGAAGCCACCAAAAACGAATCGTATCGCCTGCCGGTATATGACCGGCATAGACAGGTTCGTAGATCGCGAACTGAAACAATACCTGAGCCAGGGCAATAAAAATTAAATTTGGTAACCGTACCAAGCGAAGAAAAGCAAGAAGCAATTGCATGGCCGGGGTGTTTTAACGGGAGGCTACATTTTCTTCGGGTCCCCAGTGTCCGCGAACGCTCAGTACCGCCTCGATGATCTCGCGAGCACATCCATTGCCCCCTTTTTCTCGGGCTACATAATGCGCAACAGCTTTGATCTCGGGGGCAGCATCGGAAGGACAGCTGGCCAGACCACAGGCCTTCATGGCGTAGAGATCGGGCAGATCGTCTCCCATGTAGAGTACGTCAGTGGCCGGTGTATCCCACTCGATCAGTAGCGTCTCAAGAAGTTCCAGTTTATTGTAAACGGACATATACACCTCGGTAATGCCCAATTTTCGGAGACGCTCCTTTACTTCGTCGGAGGAACCTCCGGAGATCACACAAACGCGGTATCCTTTTTTGACGGCTAACTGCAGCGCAAATCCATCCTTGATATTCATGCGACGGGCCTGCGTAAAGTCGGGCATCAAATAAACGGACCCGTCCGTAAGTACGCCATCCACATCAAAGACAAAAGTGGAGATACGCTCAAAAGAAAGAGGATGGCCCATGAAAAGATTATTTCTGGTTGTCGCGCCATTCATAGACCCAGGCGCTTTGGATCATTTCGAGATGACCTTCGGTGCTCTCTTCTTTTTTACCGGTAAAACCGGGAATGGCCAATACCCATTCCAGCAGATCGGTAAACCGGATCCGGTAGATCTTACTCTCGGTAAAATCGTCTCCGAACCTTTCGTACAGTTTTAAGGCAATATCCTCGTGATCGCTCCAACCGATGGGTGGTTCAAAATGAGACATTGAACGTTTTTTTAAAGATAGAAAATTATTCTCCTAAGAACTGGGTTTGATCGGGTAAGGTAACTTCTATGTGTCCGGTTCCCGCTAACAACTCACACTGGCAGCCAAGACGTGAATTGAGCCGGGGATTGACGGCCCTGTCTATAAAGTCTTCTTCTTTGTCGCTGATGGGCTCGATGAACTCCTCTCCTTTATTGACATACAAATGACAGGTGCTGCAAGCGCAAACACCCCCGCAATTATGGTGAAGCTCGATCTGGTTGTCGAGCGCGATCTCGAGCAGGCTCTGACCGGCTTTTACCCCCGTAAGCGTGACTGGCTGTTGACCGGCTTGCTCGAAGTTGAACTGTATGGTATACATAGGGTTTGCAAATGTAATGCTAAAACAAAGAAGAGGCTAAGTTGTTCGGGTTAAAATATTTTTTGGTATTCTTGCCTAACTTGCGTCCGAATTTTAAAAGTCATCCCCCCCACCGCATGGCAAAAAATTTATTGATCGTAGAGAGCCCGGCCAAAGCAAAGACCATCGAAAAGATCTTGGGAAAGGATTTTCAGGTCAAAAGTTGTTTTGGACACATCAGGGACCTCGAGAAGGCCTCGATGGGTATTGACCTTGAGAAGAATTTTGAGCCCCGCTACATTGTTTCTGCAGATAAAGAAAAAGTAGTGGGCGAATTAAGAAGTCTTGCCAAGAAATCGCAAGAAGTGTGGCTCGCGACCGATGAGGACCGCGAGGGAGAGGCGATCAGTTGGCATCTGTGCGAGGTGCTGGGACTCGACCCGGCCAAGACCAAGCGGATCGTGTTTCATGAAATTACAAAACCCGCCATACAAGAGGCCGTCAAAAAGCCCCGCAGGGTCAATATGAATTTGGTGATGGCGCAACAAGCCCGTCGCATTTTGGATCGTATCGTAGGATTTGAGCTGAGCCCGGTGCTTTGGAGAAAAATGAGTATGCGAGGCAATCTGAGTGCCGGTCGCGTTCAGAGCGTAGCCGTTCGGTTGATCGCAGAAAGGGAGCGCGAGATCAATGCCTTTACCCCGGTCAGCCACTTTAAGATCGAAGCCTCGTTTTCTGATAAGGATGCAGAGGGAAGAAACATCAATTTTGTCGCAGAAGGAAAAAAGCAGAATAGTGCCGATAGTGCCGAGGCATTCTTAAAGAGTTGCATGGGTGCTACGTATAGCGTCAACGATATACAAGTGAAACCCGGTAAGCGCTCTCCCGCACCTCCTTTTACTACCTCTACCCTGCAGCAGGAGGCCTCGAGAAAACTCGGATACGGTGTTTCGCGTACCATGCAAATCGCACAAAAGCTCTACGAGAATGGATATATCACCTATATGCGTACCGATAGTGTGAATCTGAGCAATACCGCACTGGCCGATATCAGTGCCACGGTCGAAAGCATGTACGGAAAGGACTACCACCAGTTTAGAAAATACCGCAACAAAAACGAGTCGGCTCAGGAGGCGCACGAAGCGATACGCCCCACTTATATGAGCAACGCCACCATCAAAGAGGCAGAATGGGCCAGGCTATATGAACTGATCTGGAAAAGAACCATGGCTTGTCAAATGGCCGATGCCGAACTCGAAAAGACCACGGTCAAGATATTGATCTCCTCCAATAAAGAAGAGCTGACCGCATCGGGCGAGGTATTGAAATTTGAAGGGTTCTTGAAAGTATATCTCGAAGGACGCGATGAAGAAGATGGCGAAGAAGAGAACGAAGGCATGCTGCCCCCTCTCAAACTAAAGCAAAAAGTTACCCTCAACACCTTAAAAGCCACAGAACGATTTAGTCGTCCGCAGCCTCGCTATACCGAAGCCTCGCTGGTTAAAAAACTCGAGGAACTGGGCATTGGCCGACCTTCCACCTACGCGCCCACCATCTCTACTATCTTAAAGAGAGGATATGTAGAGAAAAGAGATAAGGATGGCATCAGGAGATCGTACACGGTGCTGCAATTAAAAAAAGATAAGATCACTACACTGGCCGAGGAAGAGAATACAGGGGCCGAAAAATCAAAACTTTTTCCCAGCGACCTGGGCTTGGTGGTCACGGATTTTCTGCTGCAATACTTCGACGATGTGATGGACTATGGCTTTACGGCCAAGATCGAGAACGAGTTCGACGAGGTGGCCACCGGCAATATGAAGTGGAACCAGATGATCAAGGATTTCTACAAGCCCTTTAAGAAAGATGTCGATAAGACGATAGAGACGGCAGAACGCATAAAAGGAGAACGCGTCTTAGGGGTAGACCCTGCTACCGGAAAATCGGTGGTAGCCCGCATGGGACGATACGGGGCCATGATCCAAATTGGCCAAGCAGACGAAGAAGAAAAGCCGCGCTTTGCAAAAGTTCCGACCGGTCAAAGTATCGAAACCATTACCTACGAAGAAGCCATGGCCCTCTTTGGCGCACAAGGCCCCATGGGACAATACGAGAACAAAGACGTTTCGGTCAATGTGGGCCGCTTTGGCCCCTATGTAAAATGGGGCGATGAATTTATATCACTACCAAAAGGAACGGACCTGGGCACGATCGATCTGGAGCGAGCCATTGAGCAAATAAAAGCAAAACAAAAGGCCGACGCACCCGTGGGTACCTTTCAAGAAAAGCCTATCACAAAGGGAGCCGGTCGTTTTGGGCCTTATATCAAATGGGACGGCATGTTCATCAACGTACCCAAGCGTTACAACTTCGCTACCCTCTCGGCAGCCGAAATGAAGGAGTTGATCGAAGCCAAGATCAAAAAAGAAGAGAACCGCTATATTCAACGGTGGCCCGATTTGAACATCGCGCTCGAGAATGGCCGTTGGGGTCCGGTGATCCGTTTCGGCAAAAAACAACTTTATCTTCCTAAAAAAGCGGATGGAAACAGATACAGCCCCGAAGAGGGCGCTTCCTTTACGCTCGATCAGGTAAAAGATTTTATCGAGCAACAACTACCCGGTGCCTTCTCTAAAAAAACAAAGGGCACGGCAGCCAAGAAAAAATCAGCTCCGGTAGCTAAGGCTACCGCTGCCAAAAAAACCGGCGAGCAAAAGAAAGGATCCTCTAAGAAATCTACCGCCGCATCAGGCGCAGCCAAAAGCAAGAAAACCGCGCGTACGAAGAAGGCACGAAAAAAATAATCATGAAGCGCTCCTACTGGGAAGATATGGCTGAACGCTACAACGAGGAGATCTTCGACGTGCGTCGCCAAGATAAAAAAGCGCTTATAACCCGGGCCATAAAAAAATATGCCGATCGCTCGCACCGGGTGATCGACATTGGATGTGCGATCGGAAAATGGTTTCCGGTACTCTCTCCCTTGTGCAAAGAGGTAATCGCACTCGATATTTCGAAAGCCAATCTCGAGATCGCCAAGAAGACCCACCCTCGACTGAACAACATTACTTATCTGCAAAGGGACATGAGCCGGGCTTCGATCAAATTACCGGTATGCGAATTAGGAATTTGCATCAACGCCATCTTGACCCCGCTCTCAAAAGACAGAAGGACCTTCTTTACGAACCTGTCTCGGTGCATAGCCCGTAACGGTACCCTAATCGTAACGGTTCCGTCGATGGAGTCTTACCTTTTATCGAGAAGAATACAACAAGAATATAAAATAGACCGATCGGTCTTTAAACCGCTGTCAAGCCCCGCCAAAGGACTTCGCAACTGGAATAATCTGCTCGAGGGCGTTTTTGATATCGATGATGTTCCACATAAACATTTTTTGGCAGAGGAACTACACGTACTTTTTTCAAGGGCCGGCTTTACCCCTGTGCAACTAAAGAAGATCGAGTATAGCTGGAAGACCGAATTCAATACGCCTCCTCGCTGGCTTCGCCACCCAGGGCCCTGGGACTGGATGATGGTCGCAAAGAGAAACTGAGCTTTTTTGCAGACCTGTGGAAAAGTTTGTCTTGCAAATACTGCATTGAATAATGAAATTGTGTGTATGCAGCAAGACAAAGAAATCTCTGCGCTCTTTAGCCTTATCGATGATCCGGACGAAGAGGTCTATGGTGCCGTATCGAAACGTATCGCCGATCTTGGCCGCTCCCTGATCCCCAATTTGGAGCATCTATGGGAAACTACCCCCAACGAACAAGTGCAGCAACGAATAGAGTCGTTGATCCACCGGCTGCAATTGCAAGATCTTCAAAACGACCTGGTGGAATGGAAAGGGTCTGCCCACCCCGACCTTTTAGCAGGAGCCCTGCTCTGTACACGTTTTCAATATCCCGACCTGACAATTGCCCCTGTACTCGCTGAGCTGGAAAAACTTCGTCGTAATGTCTGGCTCGAACTCAATAATTACCTGACCCCGCTCGAGCAGATCAATGTGCTAACAAGTATTCTATTCAGCTATTATGGATTAAAGGGAAAGAGCA
>JBILFN010000026.1:0-17135 GCA_044351575.1 Chitinophagaceae bacterium | reverse complement strand
TTCTCCGTGATCGGCACTTATGGGAATAACATCAAAGAAAACGAAGCCTTCTTTTACTTTAGCGAACACTTTAAGAAAAAAGGGCTGGCCGTTCCGGAGATATTGGCCATCAGCGACGATCGTCAATTTTATCTGCAAGAAGATTTTGGGGATGCGTCCTTACTTCATCTCTTAGAAAGCAAGGGTTTTACCGAAGAGATCTATCAACTTTTTGCCAAGACAACGACCGCGCTGGCCGAATTGCAGGTAAAAGGTGACGAAGGGCTCAACTATAACAAATGCCTTACCAACAAAGAGTTTGGCAAACAAGCCATTTTAGCCGACTTGCTGTACTTTAAATATTATTTTTTGGATGCCTTACGTCGTCCATACGACAAGCAAAAGCTAATTGACGATTTTGAGGCGCTCAGCAACTACCTTACCCGCACCGAGTACCAGTACTTTTTGTTTCGTGACTTTCAAAGTCGCAATATTATGGTGAGCCAAGATAACAAGGTGCACTTTATCGATTACCAGGGTGGTATGAAGGGAGCCCCCCAGTACGACCTGGCCTCTTTACTTTGGCAAGCACGCGCCAATCTATCGGCAGACTGGAAGCAACGACTACTCGAAGATTACATGGATGCGTTCGAAAGCACCATCAACAGCAAGATCGACAGAAAATTATTTAAGAGTCAATATAACGGCTATGTGCTGATCCGTTTGTTGCAAGTTCTGGGCGCCTATGGATTCAGAGGGCTCTTTGAACGAAAGGCCCAGTTTCTGACCAGCATACCGCTGGCACTGCGCAACCTAAAAGAGTTCTTGAGTCAACACAGCGTAGGCATTGCGGTGCCCGAGTTTAGAAAGGTGTTGGAGATCTGCACCAGTCACGAAGTAATAGATCAATTTACGCCTACCCAAGCCACCGAATCGACACCGCTTGAGGTAAAAGTATATAGCTTTTCGTATCGCAATGGCCATCCGCCCGATACATCGGGCAACGGAGGTGGCTTTATGTTCGATTGCCGTGGTATCTTAAATCCCGGTCGCGTAGAAAGTATGAAGACCCTCACCGGTCGTGATAAACCGGTACGCGACTTTTTAGAGCAACAGACCAACATGCCTTCGTTTCTCAATTCGGTCTTCGATATTGTGGATATGACGGTAGAGGATTATATCAAAAGAGGATTCCAAAGTCTGACCGTGGGCTTTGGGTGCACGGGTGGTCAGCACCGCAGCGTATACGCCGCCGATGAAATGGCCAGACACCTGCGCAACAAATTCAAGGTAAAAGTAAACCTGCATCATGTGGTGCAAGACGAAAAGAACTGGATCAATACCCCTGCTGCCGAGTAACGCTTATGATTACACGCGCCATGATATTTTGTGCCGGCCTGGGCACGCGCTTTAAACCCTGGACCGACAAACATCCCAAAGCACTGGCCCTGGTCAATGGTAAAAGTTTACTGCAGCGCAACATCGAATACCTGCAAAGCTTCGGCATCTTTAATGTGGTGATAAACGTGCACCATTTTGCCGAGCAGATCGAAGTAGCCGTAAAAGAAAATCGGGGGTGGGGATCGGACATTGTGATCAGCGACGAAAGGGCCGAACTACTCGATACCGGAGGAGGTCTTTTAAAAGCGAAACCACTTTTCGAAGAAGATCAACCTTTTTTGACCTGTAACGCCGATATCCTTACCAATTTGCATATCGGAAAACTAATAGAGTTTCACGACCAGCACCAGCCGCTCATTTCGTTTGGCATCACGCGCCGCGAGAGTTCGCGCTCGTTGCTGATGGACCCGGACCACCGACTCTGTGGTTGGCGCAACAATAAGACCGGCGAAGAAAAGATCGCCATCGACTCCATTGATCCTGCAATGCTGCAACCCTTTGCCTACAGCTGTGTTGCGCTTTTCGATTACAGCATCTTTAATCTGATGCAAGGCTACGGCTTTGCCAAGAAGTTTTCGCTCACTGACGTCTATCTGAAGTTAGCCGCCGATTATCCCATTCTTGGGTTTGAACATAGCAAAGACCACGTGGTAGATGTGGGCAAACCCGAAAGCATTGCCCTGGCCGAAAAACTTTTTCCGTAAAGGAAACACCCGTATCATTCTCTCACTTAAAATAAGATCTGATTATGCTCATTCGTTTTGCATCACTAATGGCCATGTCTTTTTGCCTGTTCTCTTTTGTAGCACAAGCTCAATCGAACTACGACCATCGAGAGACCTTTCATCCCCAGTTTTATCCTTACCCCGGCAATGAGGTGCGTAGTGCGAGCGGAGAGCCGGGGCCTCGCTATTGGCAAAACAGGGCCGATTATGCCATTCAGTGCCGGCTTGATACGGCCGTGCACACCGTAACCGGAGAGTTGGTCATTACCTACACTAACAATAGCCATGATGCCCTTCGGTTTCTTTGGCTGCAGCTCGATCAGAATATTTACAAGCGCAACTCTCGCGGTTCTGCTACCACAACCGAAGCCGGAGGACGTTGGGCCAATGGCGGATTTACCGAAGGCTATCAGATTAGCAATCTGCAAACCGAAACGGCCGGTGCTTGGAGTGCTCCTGCCGGTCAAAGCATCACCGACACGCGCATGCAGGTCTGGCTCAAAAATCCTCTGGCGAAGGGAGAAAAGATTCGGCTAAAACTAAATTATCAATTCGAGATACCCGAGTATGGCACCGATCGCATGGGTCGGTTGCTCACCAAGAACGGCTGGGTCTACGAAATAGCACAATGGTTTCCCAGAATGTGCGTCTATGACGATCTGCAAGGATGGAATACCATGCCTTATCTTGGCGCGGGCGAATTCTATCTCGAGTACGGCGATATAGAGTTTAGCGTAACAGCACCGGCCAACATTATTGTCGTAGGATCGGGCGAACTGCTCAATGCTAAAGAATGCTACACGCTCACGCAACAAAAAAGATGGGAGCAAGCCGCAACCTCTAACACAACGGTGGCCATTCGCAGTGCCAGTGAAGTGAACGAAGCTTTCTCAAGACCTGCGGGTGCTAATCTGACCTGGAAATTCAAGATATCAAATGCCCGCGATGCGGCCTGGGCGGCTTCGAAGGCCTTTATTATCGATGCGGCCAAGATCGATCTGCCAAGCGGAAAAAGATCGATGGCGATCAGCGCATACCCCGAAGAGAGTATCGGCAAGAACGGTTGGCAGCGCTCTACCGAAATGGTCAAAGGATCTATTGAATACTATTCAAAAAAATGGTTCGAGTATCCCTATCCTGCCGCGACCAATGTAGCGGGCATTGTTGGCGGAATGGAATACCCCGGTATTGTCTTTTGCTCGTCGAAGAGCATGGGCGAAGAGCTTTGGGGCGTAACCGATCATGAGTTCGGACACACGTGGTTTCCGATGATCGTGGGCAGTAACGAAAGAAAATATGCGTGGATGGACGAAGGGTTCAATACATTCATCAACGATCTGTCGACCGAGGCCTTCAATAAGGGAGAATTCAAACCCACGTTCTTTCCCGAGCCCAGCGCACCCTTTATGGTCAAGATGGTATTTGGCGAAAAAATGGACGGGCTCTACAACATTCCCGATGTTATTCAGCAAAACAATTTGGGCATTACCGCTTATCTCAAACCCGGACAGATGCTCACGCAATTACGAAACGAGGTATTGGGTGCCGAACGCTTCGACATGGCCTTTAAAGAGTACATTCGTCGCTGGGCCTTTAAGCATCCCAGCCCCTGGGACTTTTTTCATACCATAGAAAATGTATCGGGCGAAGATCTGGGCTGGTTTTGGAGAGGATGGGTACTGAATAGTTGGAAGCTGGACATTTCGGTGCGCGATGTTCGCTACATAAAGGGCGATATGGCCAATGGTATCGAGGTAACGATCGAAAATCTCGAGAAAATGGTGATGCCCGTAAACGTAAAAGTGATAGAGACCAATGGCACGGAGCATATGCTGTCGATGCCTGTCGAGATCTGGCAACGCGGCCCGCGGTGGACCTTCGATGTACCGACTACCTCCGAAATAAAACAAGTAACTGTTGACCCGGAAAAAAAACTACCCGACTTTGACCGGTCTAATAATACCTGGAAAAAAGTCGGGTAGTGATACTCCCTATAAATAAAGTCTTATCGATCGGCCGGTACGTTGTACTGGCCGATCCGCTATTTACTATTACCGAACATGCACCTTTCCTTCGATCAATTTATTACCGGCCGCATCGCCCACTACTACAAAGTAGATACCGCGGGCAGCCGCACTAAGATCAACGGGCAGTAAGGTGTATGGGCCTCCAATGGGGAAGGCGCGTCTAAAGACCACTGCTCCTTTTGCATCGTAGATGACCAAAAAGCGAGAGGTATTGGCTCCGCCGGCATTGTAATACGATACGGTAAAGTTTCCGTCATTGGGCGAAGGATAGATGAACAGCCTTGAACTTACGTTGGCCGTAATGGTCACTACTTGCGAAATGGCCGAGCAGAAAAGTCCACTGGGCCAGGTTTCACGAATAGCGGCCTGATAATCGCCCAATCCATTTACAGTAGCCAGATAGGTGTTATTGAGCGGAGTGATCGCTTGTCCGTTGTAGGTCCAACTGGAGGTAATAACTCCGCCGGTGGTAGCACTGGGCGTAGCGGTGAGTGTCGTCTGCTGACCGGGCAATAGAGAAGTAAGTGGTGCTGCAGCCAACCCAATGCCGGGTACCACCCGCACGGTCAATAACGAAGCATTAGAAACGACCGGTGTGGTACATGTGGTATTCCATACGAGGCAACGGTAGCGATTGCCACTCATTGCAGCAATAACACCGGGGAGTGAATACGAAGTGGCGTTAGCACCGGCAATATTGCTCCACGTAGTACCGCCATCGGTGCTGGCCTGCCATTGATAACTGATGGCCGGACCACTTACGGCCGTAATGGTAAAGCTGGCATTGCCCCCCGCACAAAGTTCTACCGAGGGTGCGCTGCGCTCAATGACCACAGGTGCATGTACGGTAAGCGTTGCGACTCCCGAAGTAGCAGCAGGCGAACAGGTTCCACTTACCACACAACGATATTGATATCCACTGAGCGGAACAGTTACACCGGTAAGCGTTAACGTTGAGGTCGTAGCACCTGAGTATATTCCTCCGTTGGTAATATTGGCAAATCCGCCGCCGGTATTGACCTGCCATTGATAACCGATACCAGTTCCACTGGCGGTAACCGAGAAACTAAGTGTACTGCCGGTGCAAATGGTTTGAGAGACCGGAGAGGTGCCGATCTGCGGTAAGGCATTGACGGTAAGAGTGGCATTATTGGTAATAGCCGGCACTGTACAAACCGCATTCGAAACCAAACAGCGGTATTGATATCCACTCATAGAAGGAGTAGCCGAAGAAATATTCAGCGTGGCGCTGGTCGCTCCCGAATAAATGCCGGCATTGGTAATGTTGACAAACCCTGCTCCGGTGTTGACCTGCCACTGATAGAGCAGCCCCGGACCACTGGCCGTTGTACTGAAACTAGCGGCGGCCCCATCGCAGATTACTTGCGAAACAGGCTGCGACGTTATACTGGCAGGAACCACCACCGTAAGTGTAGCAGAGGCCGAAGTGGCCGTGCCCGGTGTACAAGTACCATTGACCACACAACGATAGCGGTTTCCGTTCAACGAGGTTGTAGTATTCGAAATAACATATTGCGCTGCGGTAGCACCGGCAATAGCAGACCACGAGGTACCACCATCTGTACTCAATTGCCATTGATAGGTGAGCGAGGCGCCGGCCGCAGTGACCTGAAACGTAGCGGCGTTACCCTCGCATACGGAGAGGTCTTGCGGAGAGGCCGTTACTGCAGTTACTCCACTTACACTCAACAACGCAGCATTGGTAGTAGCCGTGGCGCCACAATCATTGGTGAGCACACAGCGATACAGATTACCCGAAAGTGTTACGGCAGCACTGGCAATGGCATAAGCAGAAGAAACGGCACCGCTGATATTCGTATAGGTGCTGCCTCCGTTAGTGCTTACCTGCCATTGGTAATTTACATTGCTGGCCCCTACACTAAAACTAACCGGCGATCCGGTACAAACCGATTGGGGTTGTGGCTGAGCGATGATGGCCGGAGCAGGTCCGGTAGAAATGGTATACGTTAACTGACGAGTTTGGGTGGCGGCACCCGTAGCCGTTCCCTGCACGGTAATAAGATAGGTGCCCGGTGCAAGGGTATTGGTGCCATTCAGCACTACGATTGTATTTTGTCCGGGGGTAACCGGATTGGTCGTAAAGCTAACGGTGGTTCCGGGCGGATTGCCACTTGCGCTTAACGTAATGGGGCCATTGAATCCACCGGTGGCGCTGGTACCAAGTGTAATGGTCATGTTTTGCGGAGCAGGACAATCGACCACCGCCGCAGCCGGACTGCTAAATGAAAATCCGGAGGGCAATGGAACCGTTGTGGTCCAAACACCTCTTCCGTACGTAGAGGCGACCAGCGTTCTGTCGCTGCTGCGATACTTAAGCATGGTAACGCGCACATTGGGCATAGAAGGCGATGCTTCCCACACCGTGCTGGTACCATTAAAGAGTTCGGTCTCCCACACGCCGGTCTCAGTGGCAATAAAGGCCTTAGTGTCGGAGTCGGGATGAAAGACTCCCCAGCGCACGGGCATATTAGGCAGATTGGTTCCAACCGCATCATCAAGAGCAGACCAGGTAGCTCCGCCATTGAGAGTGACCCAAACATTTTGAACCGTGTAGTTCGAATAGACAACCATCAACACATTATCCGAAGAACCGGTGGTTACACAACTCACATAGCCGCCGGGTGCGCCGGGGGGAGTGATCTCGGTGGCAGTGGGCGCAGCGGTGTTAGCCTGATCTACGCGAATTACTTTTCCGTTTCCTGTACCAAAGAAAACACGATGACCGGTGTAAGGAGAAACATGAATGGCCGAGGGACGTTGCCCCGCAAATGCAGGAACGCTTACAATATTGGTATCGGCACTCGAGGCCCCGGCTGCCGTCTGCGGATTATTCCAACGCAGATAATTACCGGTTCCGCTGCAGGCGTAAATAATATTGGCCTCATTATCATAATCCCAGGGATTGATAAAGCGACCGGTACTGCTGCTTATATTGATGGAGGTCCAATTGGCTCCATTATTGATACTTCTTCTAAAATTATTATACACGTACGAGCCAAAATGATAACTCGACTGATTCTGATCGATGGCTACAAAAGCTCCATCACCACCGGTTACCTCGACCGAATTTCCTAATCCGGCACTATT
Organism: Chitinophagaceae bacterium; assembly: GCA_044351575.1. Lineage (GTDB taxonomy): Bacteria > Bacteroidota > Bacteroidia > Chitinophagales > Chitinophagaceae > JJ008. Next base: position 9,874 of record JBILFN010000026.1, on the reverse strand, counting down.
TAGCTGATGCACCCCATTGTCTTGTGCCCCTGCCAGAAAATAATTTGGTTGGGTAGGATGAATGGCCACCGAATAAAATTGTTTGACGCGAAAACCGGTATTACGGTCGCGAATGGTAGTGCCTTTGTCGGCAGAGTAATGCACGCCGCCATCACAGGCAAAAATGAGCTTATTGCCCCCATCCCACCACTGTATGTCGTGCTGGTCGGCATGTACATATTGACCGGAGGTGCCCACCCAGGCTGAGATACGTTGCCAGGTATCGCCTCCATCGAGTGTGCGGGCACAATCGATGGCACCGATTATACACTCGTTGGGATTGGCAGGATTGATGCGCACCGATAGATCGTACCAGGCTTGCCCATTGGCGAAAGGACTTCCCGAGACCGTATTGGGAGGAGTGCCGGGCGTGGCAGCCCAGTTGGCACCGCCATCGGTCGATTTAAAAATTTGTGTTACCTGATTAGACCCATTGGCAGGTATTGCATATAGTACGTTGCCACTAACGGCGATCTCGGCACGGTTATTGAAAATGGCAAAAGGAACGGCGGGCGAGTTCCATCCCGAACTGGTGCTTGCACTGGCGGGATCGTCGGTATAACGATAACTCTGTGCAGAACTAATACCGGTTACTATATGCAGACGAGACTGCGCTGCGGTACTGGTGATCTCCATATCACAAATAGCAGTAGAGGAAGCGGTAGAGGGCGTAATGTTTGTCCAGTTGGTGCCGCCATTGGTAGAACGGAACAATCCGGAGCGCGTAGCGAGATATACGTTACCCAAATAATCACAAAGAATACGAGTGCCAAAAGTATAAGCAGACGTGCTAGACAAAAAACTCCAGGTGGCACCACCATCGGTACTCTTGAATACACCAACCCCTTGTGCCGCATCGGCGTTAAAATATGATTCACCCGTACACAAATACATGGTTTGCTGAAAACCCGGACGAGGGTCTTGGCATATAGCGGCAATGGCAAGGTTCGACATAAAGTCGTTGACCAGGGTCCATACCGCAGGGCTGGCCGTGATGTCGGTGGTCTTCCATAATCCTCCCGAAACACTACCCGCGAACACCGTTTTTTTAGAAGGATCGAGCGAGTCTACCATCAGCGCCCGTACGCGGCCGGCGGTTATACCGCTATTGGCGCGCGTGTTGCCATTACTGACCCCCACCACATCGGCATTGGGGCCACGCTCTTCCCAGCTCAACGCACTTAACCGCAGCTGACGGGCCGTTTCTTTGGCCTCTTCGGTGGCAAGCTTGGCGGTGAGTAATTTTTGCCAAGGCACGCGACCGGTAGCCAGCTCTCGGGTCATTTCAATTTCTTGTCGAATGGCCTCTTCGGGTCCATCGTATTCGCCTTCTTCGTCTTCGCCGTTACGAGAAGAAACTTGACAAGAAAAAAGGAGCACGGCACACAACAGAGTGGCCATAAATGCGCGCAGACGCAGGGTTGCAAATTTGGGCATGGAGGGGTAGAATTAAAGTAGCCGAAAATAAGCAAATAGCGTAATACAGCAGCGGGAATTTGCCGTTAGCGGGCCGCGATCATCGAGATCTCCACATTCACGAACTTGGGAAGGGCAGACACCTGAACGGTTTCGCGAGCCGGAAAATCGGCTACAAAAAAGCTCCCGTAAACCTCATTGACCTGAGCAAACTGGTTCATGTCGGTCAAAAAGATAGTGGTCTTGATAACATGACTAAAGTTCATGCCGGCAGCATCCAAAATAGCTTGCAGGTTCAACATTACTTGCCGGGTTTCGGTAGCAATATCCTTGTTATTGAGTTGACCGGTTACGGGATCGAGGCCGATCTGACCAGAGATGAATAATTCGTCGCCTTTTAAGATAGCTTGGTTATAAGGACCTATGGGAGCCGGTGCTTTGGTGGTATTGATGATAGTCTTAGGCATAAATTGATTTTTAAGAACAGTTTTGAGAAGGATTGTTATTTGATAGGCGAATTTAGGTTTATACGCTTTCTTTGCAAAAAAGTCGTGATGCGTATTGCCGTGGTCGCTACCGAAGCGCAGCAACAAGAGTGGATGGCCCAAGCCACAAACGATACCGTATCGGTGGTATGGCTGCGCGCATCCGTTGCGGTAGAAGGGGTCGATGCTTACATCAACTTGCGGGCAGAGGAGGAATGGCTGCATCAACCCATACCTGATTATCTTCCACCATTGGTAATCGTAAATGCCGTGGTATCTGAGCGAACGGAATGGCCTGCACATTTTATTCGCATCAATGGCTGGCCCGGATTCTTACAGGGCCCCTTACTCGAAGCAGCAGGTACAGACGCTATTCAACAGCAGGCAGCGACCGAACTACTTCAATACTGCGGACGTCGATTAGAGTGGGTCAGCGATCAACCGGGTTTTATAGGAGCTCGCGTTGTGAGCGCGATCATCAACGAAGCCTACTTGACCCTACAAGAAAAAGTGAGTAGCAAAGAAGATATCGACATAGCAATGAAGCTGGGTACCAATTACCCTATGGGGCCTTTTGCATGGGCAACAGCGATCGGCGTAAAAAATGTATATGCCCTCCTCCATAAATTGGCTGCCGATCAACCACGGTACACGCCGGCCTTGTTACTAAAACAGGAGGCCGAACAGTAATGGCCATGCTGCTCCATATCGATACGGCATTAGAGGTGGCCTCGATCGCACTTTCTAGCAACGAACAGTGCATTGATACCAAGAGCAATCCCATTCAAAACGATCATGCGGCCTGGTTACATACAGCGATCGAATCGTTATTGAAAAAAAATAACTATGCCCCGCGCGATCTCGATGCCATTGCTGTTACCATCGGACCGGGGTCTTACACCGGACTTCGCGTAGGCCTCTCCACGGCCAAAGGACTCTGCTATGCATTGCAAAAGCCCCTACTCACGATTTCGAGTTTGCAACTACTGGCGTCGGTAGCTACTCAGCCATCCCATGCGGGGGATACCGCCGATGCACTGATCTGCCCTATGATCGATGCCAGAAGAATGGAGGTTTATTATGCACTCTACGATCAAACACTTATAGAGCACGCTGCACCGGCGGCACTGATCGTCGATGAAAATAGTTTTGTCGAAACGCTGCATCGAAAAAAAATTATTTTCTGCGGTAACGCCATCGAAAAATTTAAAAAAGTCTGCCATCACCCCAAGGCAATTTTTTTAGAGCGGCTGACCGGAGCCAGCGAAATGCCTCCGCTCGCCTTTAAAAAATATGTTAAAAAAGAGTTTGCCGATCTGGCTTACAGCGTCCCTTTATACGTAAAGGAGTTTGAAGCACGCAAGTGAAATATAAATTTTTCGTCATATGTAGATTCAGATAGAGTTCGTACAACTTTATCAGGTAAATTTGCACCCATGATGAGTAATTATTCGCTTACACTCTCCTATCCAGAACATAAAGAAGGAACATTAAAAATAGATTTGCTCGAGCTCAAAAAGGCGGCCATCATTTTAAGGGCGCTCAATCATAAACTGAGACAGCAGATCTTGCGACTGATCGATGAGAACAACAAGATCACCGTTACGGATATCTACATTAAACTTCGATTGGAGCAGTCGGTAGCTTCACAGCATTTGGCCATTCTTCGCAAAGCAGGATTCGTAAAAACATCTCGCGAAGGCAAGTATATCTATTACTCCGTTAATCCCGAACGATTGAACGAGGTAATGCGATACACATCGCAGCTGCTTACGCACCAGTAAAGGATCGGTATTCCGGTCTGAACGCGTGACGCCACCGCCGATGACTCCAGAGATAATTGGCGGGATCGGCCTTTACTACTCTTTCCACTTCGCACTTGTATAAGAACGTCAATTGCTCGGCCGAGTAATTGCGCGGATGCTCACAGATCAAATGAGTGCTAAACCGGTAATGACCCCTACTGGTACGCTCCATCTGAAACATCACCATAGCGGCATTGTGCTGAATAGCCCCTTTGGCAGGACCGGTATAAAAAGGAGCTTGTTTGCTAAAGAAAGGCATCCAAAGTGCCTGATCGGGCTTACCGGGATTTTGATCGGCGCCCAGGGCAAGCACCGAGGGGCGCGAGAAGATCAATTCTTTTTTATCGACGAACTGATCGGCCGAAACCGCATGACCGCCCAACCGGGTTCGTTGCCATAAGAATAAGCGGTCCATTACTTTGCTGCCAATGGGCCGGTATACGAAATAGAAGGGATGCCGAAGTGCCACGGGGATCGTAAGGTTGATATACTCCCAATTGAACTGATGGGCCACCATCAATTGTACCGAACGTCCCTCTGCCAATAGTTGCTCCACTATACGCAGGTCGAGTGTTACCCGACGAAGCGCTTCTTTGTTCGATAAAGAGAGCATCTTGACAGATTCCAGGAACGTATCGGTAAAACGCAAATAAAAGTCTTTGGCAATGGTCTCTACTTCGGCCGCACTCTTTTGCGGAAAGGCAATGGCCAGGTTCTGTAATACAACGTCTTTACGATATTTTACCACATGGAACAAAAAACGAGCTGCCATCCAACTGAGTGCATGAAAAAAAGAAAAGGGCAAAAGGGAGAGCACCCACAATACAGCTCGTGTTACCGGATACATACGGCAAAGATAGTTCTCAGAGTACGATGTTTTGAACCAACTCGCTCTTGCCGGGGTAATCGGTATTATAATGAAGACCGCGGCTCTCTTTTCTAAAATGCGCACCCTTGACGATCAGATAGCCCACCGTGATCATATTGCGCAGCTCCAATAACTGCGGCGAGAGGGTGCTGCTCTGGTAAAGCTGTTCGGTCTCTTCCCAGAGCAGATCGAGCCGTCGCAGCGCTCTTTGCAAGCGCACATCGTTACGGACGATACCCACGTAATCACTCATCAACAATTGTAACTCTTTTAGACTTTGCGTAATCAAGATCATCTCTTTGGGATCGGTAGTACCCTTTACGTTCCAGTCGGGGATCGTTGCAGGAAAAGCGACTTGTTCTATCTGAGTAGCGGCCTTTTCAAAACAACGGTGAGCAAAGACCATGGCCTCGAGCAGTGAGTTACTGGCCAATCGGTTGGCCCCGTGCAATCCCGTACTGGCACATTCGCCACAAACGAACAATCGATGAATGGAACTTTCGCCCCACTCATTAGATTTTACGCCACCACAACTATAATGTGCCGCAGGGGCCACGGGAATAAGTTGCTTCGATACGTCAATACCGATCGAAAGACATTTTTCGTAAATAGTCGGAAAATGCGAACGGAATGTGGCTGTATCGATCGAACGACAATCGAGCCAAACATGCTCGGTACCCGCCCTTTTCATTTCGGCATCGATGGCGCGGGCTACAATATCGCGGGGCGCCAGATCTTTTCGAGCGTCGTATCGCTCCATAAAAGCTTCTCCTTGGTGATTTCGAAGAATAGCCCCTTCGCCGCGAACTGCCTCTGTAATTAAAAAGGCTTGGCCACGCAAACCCGGCTCGAATAAAGCTGTCGGATGAAACTGTATGAACTCCATGTTCTCGATACGCCCTTTGGCCCGATAAACCATGGCCACGCCATCGCCGGTGGCAATGGCGGGATTGGTGGTGGTTCTATACACTTGTCCATTACCACCACTAGCCAATACTGTAATACCGGCAAGTATTTTCTCGATCTTCTTGGTCTCAAGATTAAGGGCATAGACCCCATAGCATTCAATATCGGGAGTAGATTTGGTGACCAAATAGCCCAAATGATGCTGTGTGATGATGTCGATCACAAAGCAGTGTTTTATGACCTCGATATTCTTATACTGACTCAGGGCTTGCAATAAGGCCCGCTCCATCTCCATGCCCGTTACATCCTTATAATGCAAGATGCGATGAGCAGAGTGGCCACCTTCTTTGCCTTTCTTGTATTCACCGATATCATTTCGATCGAAACGGGCGCCCCACTCAATGATCTCCTCTACCCGCTGCGGACCTTCCTCTACTACCAGACGCACGATATCTTTGCTGCAAAGCCCATCGCCGGCGATCAACGTGTCTTCGATATGCTTTTCAAAACTGTCTTCTTCGCCGTTACCCACAACAGCTATACCGCCCTGCGCATATTTGGTATTGGTCTCATCTGCCGCAGCCTTGGTGATAACCTTAATGTGGCGATCCGGAAAACGCTGTGCCGTCTTAATGGCAAAACTTAATCCTGCTATTCCTGAACCGATCACCAAAAAATCTGTACGAGACATTGCTATCAATTAACGATAAAAGACCTAGTGCGCCGGTTCTACCCACGCATCATTTTCACGCAACAAGTTAATAAGCTCATCGACCGCCACTTCACTATCGACATTTCGCTTGACGATCTCTTTTCCTTTATACAATGTGATCTTACCCGGACCACTGCCTACATATCCAAAATCGGCATCGGCCATTTCGCCAGGGCCATTGACGATACAACCCATAATGGCGATCTTGACCCCTTTGAGATGATGCGTTACCGCTCTGATCTTGGCCGTGGTCTCTTGCAGATCGAACAGCGTTCGACCGCAACTGGGACAACTGATATACTCCGTTTTGGAGATGCGCGTACGCGTTGCCTGTAAAATACTAAAGGCCGTATTGTTGGTAAACTGATGAATATCGCTGACCGGCAGATAGGTTCTACCCTTTACCTGTATGTTTTGCATCGAAGCTTCGGTGCGGTAACCCAGCGAAATGCCGTCTCCCATACCATCGAGCAGCAAAGCTCCGGTCTCGATCGCAAAATGGATCAGGTGCTCATCGGGGGTGGCGCCATTACTGTCACAGACCAATACGACCGGATTTTGAATGGCGCGCAATTGCAATTCCATAAACATCCGACGAACGGACTGCATGGCATTTTGGTTAGTACTGCTTAGACAAAGCACTGCGGTCTTATCGTTGGCCACCGCGTCTAAAAAGGTATAATCGTTTATGCTGGTCGCATCGCTGTAGCAATCGAGCATCACAAAATTGAGCTTCGTACTCTTTGCGGTCGCAGCAGCATAACCGCTGGCGGCATAGAGCGGATAATAACTATCCGAGGCGGCCTGTTGCCACGCATCCGGAAACACAAGCACTTTGAGCGTGCCGGGGAGCGCAAAGTTCAGGAGCTGATGACCGGTAAAAATAAAATCGGCTGCGGCATCACCAATGGCCCACTTATCGGTTTGCGCATCGTAACTGTAACCGACGCTTCGCAAATGATCGGGCGTAATAGTATCGATCTTACTCAGATCGCTGACCACCACCGGCACTTGCCCTGCTCCGATGCGATCGACGGCGAAACTAGTTCGACGCTTATACTCAAAAGGCGAATAAGGAATTGTACCGAGGGCAGGAACCACGCCTGATACCGGTTGCTGGTATCGTTTGACAATATCGCGGCAAACCGGAATCTCCAGCTCGGGGTCTTCGGTCAGCGATACGCGGATGGTATCTCCCAACCCGTCTTCTAATAAAGTGCCAATACCGGCCGCACTTTTGATGCGACCATCTTCGCCATCTCCGGCCTCGGTTACACCCAAATGCAACGGATAGGCTTCGCCAAATTCATGGAACATCGTTTGCACCAATAAGCGATAGGCTTGCACCATCACTTGCGGGTTACTGCTCTTCATACTGAGCACAATATTGTGAAACGATTCGTCCCGAGCAATGCGCAAAAACTCCATGGCACTCTCTACCATCCCGATCGCCGTATCGCCATAACGACTCATAATACGATCGCTGAGTGAACCATGGTTAGTGCCGATACGCATGGCCGTTCCTTCTTGACGACAAATACGCACCAGCGGAGTAAAGCGCTCTCTGATCCGCTCGATCTCTTCGAGATACTCTGCGTCGGTGTAGTCGATCTGCTCGAACTTTTTCTTATCAACGTAATTGCCGGGGTTTACCCGAACCTTTTCTACGATACGTGCGGCGATCTCGGCCGCATTGGGTGTAAAATGAATATCCGCGACCAGTGGTACTTTGTAGCCGCGCTTGTGCAGCTCGTCTCTGATCACTTTTAAATTCTCGGCCTCTTTTTTAGAGGGCGCCGTAATACGCACCAACTCGGCACCGGCCTCGATACAACGGATGGTCTGTTCGACCGTAGCGATCGTATCCATGGTATCGGTAGTGGTCATGGTTTGTACCCGAATGGGATGACCATTGCCCAACAGCAGGTCGCCGATCTTGACCTCACGGGTGATCAGCCGTTGATAGTGAGTTAATGAAGGTGCGTACAGTTGCATCATTTACATATTACCCTTGAAGAATCCCAATACCGTTAAAATATCGTTCAGCAATTGCTTGCGACGCTCGGGTTGCAGCGGATTAGTGGCAGGGGTTTCGGTATTGAGTACAAAAAAGTAAGGATGATTGTTTTCTTCGACCCAACCAATGATCCAATTGATCGTATTTCCATTGGGGGCGGTACCGGTTCCGGTCTTATACGCCAGCCTGTAGAGCGAATTACTTTCCATAAGCATGGCGCGCTGCACCATCTCTTGATAGGCTCTAAAAAAAGGAAGCTGGTTAAAATAGAGTCGCTTGACCAACCCAAGTTGTGCATCGGGAGTAAGCCGAATGGAATTATCGAGCCAAAATGTATCAACCGAACTATTGATTACCACTTTGGCTGTATCGTTCATGGCGCCGTATCCCATGGAATCGAGCCAAAACTGCATGGTGTCTTTGCCAATGCGACGAGCCACTTCTTGATAATAAGGAACAGCCGAGACCCTAAACGCTTGGTACATGCTCAGATCTTGATTCCACTCCGAATAAGAACGCACCACTCCATCCCAGGGAATGACCATAGAATCACTACTGATCTTTCCGGTTTGCAAACCGATCAGTGAGTTGACGATCTTAAAAGTGCTGGCCGGCAAATAAGCGCTATCACGAAAACGAGTGAGGTTATGTATGGTAAATCCGGTAGTTCCGTTATCCATCAAGGCAAAACAACCCTCGACATTATAAGCTGAAAAGATCGCCGCGATTCGCTTGTCTTCTTTGACATTGTTAAAGGTGCAGGAGCCGAAGAAAAGTGGTGCTGCCAAAAGGATCATCAATACTACGCGCATGGATCTTGAGAATTTTAGCAAAGTTAATCGTTCTGCGCATAAGGCCTTTACGTCCGAGAGGAGATAATCGGGGCCATGTCGTCAAAAATTGGCCTATAGCAATGCGATAGGGCGAACCGGAACTAGGCTAGCACCCCTAACTCTTTGCCGATCTTAATAAAGGCAGCAATGGCCTTATCGAGATGCTCTTGCCTATGAGCGGCACTTAGCTGCACGCGAATGCGAGCCTGCCCCTTGGCTACCACGGGATAAAAGAAACCAATTACATAGATGCCCTCCTCTAGCAATCGAGCGGCCATTTTTTGAGCCAACACCGCATCGTAGAGCATAATGGGAACAATGGGATGATCGCCAGGCTTAATATCGAATCCCGCCTCGGTCATTTTGGAACGAAAGTACTTGGTATTGTACTCGAGCCGGTCCCGCAACTCGGTGGTTTCGGTCAGCATATCGAGTACGGCAATAGAAGCACCCACAATAGAGGGCGCCAACGTATTACTGAAAAGATACGGACGAGACTTTTGGCGTAGCATATCGATGATCTCTTTGCGCCCGCTGGTAAATCCGCCCGAAGCGCCACCCAATGCCTTACCCAATGTGCCGGTAATGATATCGATCTTACCCATTACCCCGCGATATTCGTGCGTGCCACGACCGGTTCGTCCTAAAAAGCCCGAAGAGTGGCACTCATCGATCATAACTGCGGCATCGTATTGCTCGGCCAACGCCACGATCTTGTCGAGCTGAGCAATGGTACCATCCATGCTAAAGGAACCATCCGTAACAATTACCCGGCTACGACAGCCGGCGGCTT
>JBILFN010000105.1:0-6189 GCA_044351575.1 Chitinophagaceae bacterium | reverse complement strand
TTTTTCCTCCGCTGCCGATTTTGATTTTAGCCGAACGGTTGGTCCGCGCAGCACTTCGTTCGAGAGTCGTCCCAATATTGTATTGGTGCAATGTGAGTCGTTCAGCATGTATAAAAGCTCGATGAGCGGAAACCCGCTCAATACTACTCCCTTCTTTGATTCATTGAGCAGACGCGGTATCTTTTTTGAACGTTGCTTTGCTCCCACGTTCTCGACTGCCCGGGCCTTGTTCGCCATAGTTACGGGCATTCCCGATGTGCAGTTCTTTAAGTTTTCGAGCCGCAATCCATTGGCACTCGATCAATACACCTTGCTGAGTGGGTTGGACGATTACGAGAAGCACTATTTTCTGGGCGGTGATGCCGGCTTCAACAATTTCGAGGGAATCTTGCGTAACATACCCGGGCTTACCATGCATACGGGAAAAGATTTTTCTGCCCCGCCCATCAATGTATGGGGTGTAAGCGATAAAGATCTGTTTGCAGCGGCCGACCAGCGCTTGGCTCAAGCCACTGCCCCCTTCTTTGCCTACATACAAACCGCGGGCAACCATCGGCCGTTCCAACGCTCCATTTCTCCTGCCGATACCGATTTTAAGCGCGATACGCTCAGCGATGATCAACTCAGACAGTATGGATTCGAATCGGTAGATGAATACAATGCATTTCGATACTCCGATTACTGTATTCGCTCGTTTATGAAGTCGGCCGAACGGCAGCCGTACTTTAATAATACCATTTTTGTTTTTATCGGCGATCATGGCGTAGCCGGAAATGCACAAGCCGTGTATCCTGCTGTGTGGACCGAGCAACGATTGACCGATCTGCATGTACCGTTATTGTTCTATGCGCCCGGGCTGTTGGCGCCACAGCGAAGAAGTGAGGTGGTGTCTCAAATAGATGTACTGCCCACCATAGCGGGTCTCTTGCACCGCTCTTATCAAAACAGAACACTGGGAAGAGACTTGCTCGATCCCGGTCTTAAAGATCATTTTGCCTTCGTAACCAATGCTACCGACAAGATCGGCATTATTACCAACGATTTTTATTTGGTGCGTCAGCTCAATTCGGGCGAAGAGCAACTGCATGCGCTCTCTGCTGCTACCGATACGCTTTCGTCGCCGGAGCGGCGCAAAAGACAGCGATCGCTTGGCGAACTGGCCACGGCGTTCTTTGAGACCTCTCGCTATTTGATCTTGAACAATAAAAAATAATCAATGCTCCCTTTTCGCCATTACGATCAGGCGGGGAGAGCGTTGTTCATCGTAGGGTTGTAATTGGTAATCGCCCTTGATCTCGAGTACCGTCATTCCTTCTTTTTGCAACATGGTTTGCAGCTCACTGGCGGTAAACTTCCAGACTTTCTCTGTAAAAGACAGCGGAGACGAAAGCTGCCGGTCGTTCACCGTTATTTTTTTATACAGATAACGGGCATCTTCGTAGCGTTCGATCAGAAAGTCGGTTTCTTTTATTGTTTTTTCTTCGCGGGCGATAAGGTGCTGCGATGCGTAGATGCTATTGATATAGTCCATGACCAGCACGCCCTCTTTTTTGAGCGCGGTGACCAAGGTACGAAGGGCCAGCTCGTGTTGGTGCAGTTGGTCGAAATAGCCAAAACTGGTAAAAAAGTTAAAGACATAGTCAAAACATCGGCTACACAAGACCTTGCGCATATCGTGCACCTCAAAATGTAGTTGTGCCGTTTCGTATCGTTTGGCATACCGAATGTTCTCGGGCGCCACATCTACGCCGGTTACCTCATAACCCAAGGCTGCCAGGGTGCGGCTGTGACGGCCACGACCACAGGCCATATCGAGCATGGTGGCTCCGGCAGCAGGGTGCAGGTAAACGATAAGTCGTTCAATAAAGGCCTTGGCCTCTTTGTCGTCTCTGTGCGCGTATAACTGGTGGTAATAGGGAGAATTGAACCAATTGGTAAACCATGCTTTTCGAGCCATAGGCAAAGGTAAGCCTAAGCGAAGATCTGTTCTGTCAGTAACGGGTCATTGCGTATTTTTGCAGCGCTAAAACCCTCCTATGGCATTAATCAAGAGTATCTCCGGAATCAGAGGCACCATCGGGCAACGTCCCGGAGAGAATCTTACTCCTATCGATATCGTAAAGTTTACGGCAGCCTTTGGCACCCTTATCAAGAATAACAAAGAGGGTGTTAAGATGGTCGTAGGTCGCGATGGTCGTATTAGCGGTCCTATGGTGCAGCAACTGGTGGTTCAAACCCTTGTCGGGTTGGGCATTGATGTGATCGATCTGGGGCTCAGCACCACGCCTACGGTAGAAATGGCCGTTACCGCAGCACAGGCAGCGGGCGGTATCATCATTACGGCCAGTCACAACCCCCGCGAATGGAATGCCCTTAAGTTGCTCAACGAAAAAGGAGAATTCATAGACGCTGCGCTCGGAGCCAAGGTGCTATCACTGGCCGAGCAAGAGCAATTTAGTTTTGCGCTTGTCGAGAAACTGGGTACGGTTACAGCGGCCGACTACATGGAGTATCATCTCGATGCCATTTTGAATTATCCGCTGGTCGATGCCTCCCTTATTGCCACCAAAAAATTCAAGGTGGTGGTCGATGCCATCAATTCTACCGGTGCACTGTACGTGCCGGCCCTTCTGGAGAAGCTCGGTGTTACCGACGTGATCGTGCTCAACGAAACCGTCAATGGTCGGTTTGCACATTCGCCCGAACCGCTCCCCGAGAACCTGCAAGAGCTTTGCCACGAAGTGGTCCGCCAAGGCGCCGATCTGGGCATTGCCGTAGATCCCGATGTGGACAGACTCTGTTTTGTCAACGAAGATGGCACCTTGTTTGGCGAAGAATATACATTGGTGGCCGTGGCCGATTACATACTTTCAAAAAAAGTAGGCTATGCGGTCAGTAATATGAGCAGCACCAAGTCGCTGAAAGAGCTTGCTTTGGCCAGCGGTGGGGCCTATGCCGCTTCAGCCGTAGGAGAGGTCAATGTCGTAGCCAAAATGAAAGAGGTAAAGGCTGTAATCGGAGGCGAAGGGAATGGGGGCATCATTGTCCCTGACTTTCATTATGGTCGCGATGCTCTTATCGGCATCGGTCTTTTTTTGACACACCTGGCACTGTCGGGTAAAAAAATGAGTGCACTCAGAAAGCGATATCCCGATTATTTTATTTCAAAGAACAAGATAGAGCTGCAACCCGGCACCGATCTGCCAGCTATTTTTTCGGCCATTCAAAAAAAATATGCGCAGCAACCGCTGCACACAGAAGACGGGCTCAAGATCGAGTTCGATAACGATTGGGTACACTTGCGCAGCTCCAACACCGAGCCCATCGTGCGCATCTACGCCGAGAGCGATCTGGAGTCTAAGGCCGCTCACATGGCACAACAGCTAATGCGAGACATCAAGGAATTTTCATAGACACTTATCCAGTATCTTTAAATCGCTCATGAATAGAATCTATCTCGATAATGCAGCCACCACCCCGCTAGATCCGCAGGTCATGGAGGCCATGCTGCCTTATCTGTCTACTCATTTTGGCAATCCTTCTTCTATCTATTCGTATGGCCGGGAGACCAGGCTGGCGGTAGAAAATGCCCGTAAGACCGTAGCCCGCATCGTAAAGGCCGCTCCCGGAGAGATCTTTTTTACCAGCGGGGGTACAGAAAGTGACAATATGGCCCTGATTGCGGCTGTCGAAGACCTGGGTTGTCGTCATATCATAACATCCTCCATTGAACATCACGCGGTGGTACATACCGTAGAGCATTTGCAAAAAAAATACCAGCTACAGCTAAGCTATGTTTCGGTATTGCCCGACGGTCATATCGACCTCGGTCATCTGGAGGCGCTGGTAGCCGGTTCTTCGCAGCGTGCCTTGGTCAGTTTGATGCATGCCAACAACGAGATCGGCAATCTGCTCGATATCGAAAAAGTGGGCGCCATCTGCAAGGCGCATAATGCCATCTTTCATTCCGATACAGTACAGACGCTGGGACACTATCCACTCGACTTCAGTAAAAAGTGGATCCATTTTGCTACCGGCGCCAGCCATAAATTTCATGGTCCCAAGGGAGTGGGTTTACTCTATGTGTCGGACGAACTGACCATTCAACCCATGATACACGGAGGAGGTCAAGAGAGAAATATGCGGGCGGGTACGGAAAATATCTATGGGATCGTGGGCTTTGCTAAAGCGCTCGAGCTGGCCGACGAACACGGAGAAAAAGACAGGGCCCATATCTTATCGCTCAAGTATTATCTGGCCGAGCGGTTGCAAGAGCAGATTTCCGGATTGCTTTTTAACGGAGACTGGAAAGGGGAGAGTCTCTATACGGTGCTGAATGTCTCTTTTCCTCGCAACGAAAAAACAGAGATGTTACTGATGGCACTCGACATGCAAGGTATTTGTGTGTCGGGCGGTAGCGCTTGCAGCAGCGGTGCCGATATGGGCAGTCATGTCATAAGGGCACTGCGTACCACGCCAAGTGTTCCCATTCGTTTTTCTTTTTCTAAGTACAACACCAAAGAACAACTCGACCAGGTGCTTCAGGTACTGACACAGCTGGTGTAGCTACTTTTCTCGTAAGCGATCTACGGGGTATATGCCGACTGTATTTTTTTGAGGCATGCCCGGTGCGGCATTGCGGCAAGGGTCAGAGATGATGCCAGGGGTTTCTTCTGCTTAGCCTTGTGTAGTGGCTTACGTTACGCCAAAAGGCCAAGATAAGGTATACGATAACGGGGGAGCCCAACGTGAGCACAGAGGTATACATAAAATACTGCCGGATCCTGCTGGGGGCGATCCCCATACGGGCGCCGATGGCGGAGCAAACCCCAAAGGCATTCCACTCTACGAAAAACTTTAACTTATTCATAGCAAAGGCTCCCGCTAAGATAGTGTAATCGGCATTTTTGAGCAAGCTTCTTCTTTCGTAAATTCGCCGCGCAGCTAACAACTCTTTTTTACATTTTAATACACCATCGTTATGGTATTCGATCTGGACCTCATCAAGCAAGTCTACGCCAATATGCCCGCTCGCGTGGCCGCTGCCCGAAAGGCACTCGGCAGACCCCTTACCCTCAGTGAAAAAATTCTCTACAGTCACTTATGGGAGGGTGTTACCATCGGCGATTTTGCCCGGGGAAAAGACTATGTAGATTTTGCGCCCGACCGTGTGGCCATGCAAGATGCCACGGCACAGATGGCGCTGTTGCAGTTCGATACCACCGGCCGCAAGAAAGTGGCCGTCCCCTCTACGGTGCACTGCGATCACCTGATCGTAGCCAAACAAGAGGGTAAGACCGACCTTAGCAAGGCCGTGGCCGATAATGAGGAAGTGTATAATTTTTTGTCCTCGATCTCTAACAAGTACGGGATCGGTTTTTGGAAGCCCGGTGCGGGAATCATTCACCAGGTGGTTCTCGAAAACTATGCGTTTCCCGGTGGTATGATGATCGGTACCGACTCCCATACGGTGAATGCCGGAGGGTTGGGTATGATAGCCATTGGAGTGGGTGGGGCCGATGCCTGCGATGTAATGGCCGGTCTTAGCTGGGAGCTGCTGATGCCCAAACTGATCGGTATCAAACTAAAGGGAAAATTAAATGGCTGGACCTCTCCCAAGGACGTGATCTTGAAGGTAGCGGGTATTTTGACCGTTAAGGGAGGCACCAACGCCATTGTGGAATATTTTGGAGAGGGGGCTACCTCGATGAGCTGTACCGGTAAGGGTACCATTTGTAATATGGGTGCCGAGATCGGTGCTACCACCTCTACGTTCGGATACGACGAAAGCATGAGTCGTTACCTTAAAGCCACCGGCAGAGAAGCGGTGGCCGCTGCTGCGGATGCTGTCAAAGAACATTTGACCGGAGACCCCGAGGTCTATGCCAATCCGGAAAAATATTTCGATCGCGTTATCGAGATCGATCTTAGCGAGCTGGAACCACACCTCAACGGACCCTTTACGCCCGATCTGGCTACCCCTATTTCTCAAATGAAAGAGGCGGCCGCCAAAAACAACTGGCCTACCAAGGTAGAAGTGGGATTGATCGGAAGTTGTACCAATTCTTCTTACGAGGATATAAGCCGTGCCGTTAGTTTGGCCCGTCAAGTAGCCCAGAAGGGGTTAAAGACAAAAGCAGAATTTACCATCACTCCCGGTAGCGAGCAAGTGCGCTATACCATCGAGCG
>JBILFN010000001.1:0-54305 GCA_044351575.1 Chitinophagaceae bacterium | reverse complement strand
TACTTTTGTAACATGACATCGTTTCTAAAGCCCCTGTTTGCCGGACAAACATACAATGAGCGCTCCTTTTTTTTACTGGCCGGGCCTTGTGTGGTAGAGTCGGCCCCCTTGGTGCTTGATACGGCCGGTACCCTAAAAGAGATCTGTTCGCGGTTGCAGATACCCCTTGTCTTTAAAGCCTCGTATCGAAAGGCCAATCGATCTAGTGCAGGTTCCTTTACCGGAATCGGCGATACGGCCGCCTTGGAGATCTTGCAGCGCGTACGCACAGAGTTGAATCTTTCGGTCGTAACCGATATTCATACGGCCGAAGAAGCCGCCCTGGCGGCCCCCTACACGGACATGCTGCAAATTCCTGCCTTTTTATGCCGACAGACAGATCTGCTCGAAGCAGCAGGGCGCACCGGAAAGATCGTCAACATAAAAAAGGGCCAATTCATTAGCGGGCCTGCCATGAAATTCGCTGCCGAAAAAATAAGAAATACCGGCAACGAAAAAATATTGCTTACCGAAAGAGGCACCACCTTTGGCTACCAAGACCTGGTGGTTGATTTCAGAAATATGTACTGGATGAGAGAGCTGGGCTACCCCGTAGTGATGGATGTGACCCACTCGCTGCAACAACCCAATCAAACAGGCGGTGTTACGGGCGGATTACCCGAACTGATCGAAACCCTTTCTTGTGCCGCCATAGGTGCCGGCGCATCGGGCCTGTTCATAGAGACACACCCCAACCCGGCCGCAGCCAAGAGCGATGGAGCCAATATGCTGCCACTCGAAAAGATGGAAGCTCTCCTGACCAAGCTGGTTCGTATCCGCGCAGCGATTACCTAAGATCCTCGATATTGATGCCAGGATATTTGGCCTTATCGAATGCAAAGAGTGCATCGGCGGCCGGAACATTCGTCTTCATACTATTGACGGTATAGGAATATCGGTTACCGGCATTTTCTAGCACGCGGGTGCTGAACATGGTCTTAGCCGCCTTATCGACTTGCAAAAAAACAGTATGAAAATTCTTAGACTTATCGACCGGAGTCAACTGGATCTCTTGCACCAATTTGGCACCAACCTTCTTATCGCCATTCAGCACATAGAGAAAGTCCTTATCGTAAAAATTAGAAAAAAGTTTTTGGGGCGTTATCATACCGCTCGAGGCATCGAGCGTGCTGATGGTTACTTCGTTGGCTGCCTTATCTACATTCCATACGGTGGTGCCATTACAGATGATCTCTTGTCCACTAAAATTCAGGCGATACTTGGTGCCCTTCATGGTAATGGTTCCGGTCTTTGACGATAAGACCTTGCCGGCAGCATTTTCTACCTTATACGTAAAGGCCGCTTGCACCGTGGTAAAAGATTTGAATTTGGCACTTACGGCATCTAAAATCTTTTTTGCCTCCGGATCGTTACGGCTGGCGGTTTTGGCTTGGGCAAAAAGCAAACTGAGTTGCAAGAAGACCAAAAGAAAAGCAAGAAGGGCTTTTTTCATGCAGGTTGTTTACGGTAGAAAAAGGTGGCGCTAAGATAGAGCAAATCCACTATTAGACGCAGCCCGCCGGCTCTCCTTGTAAAAAAGAGGCACGTTAACAAGAAATTAGAGTTAGCCCAGGCCGGATGGGTCGAGATGGCGTTGTAGGTCGGCCTCGGTCTTGACCAAGACATCACGGGGCTTGCTTCCTTGGGCCGGTCCTACGATTCCGGCGATCTCCAACTGGTCCATTAGCCTTCCGGCCCTGTTGTAGCCCAGCTTCATGCGGCGTTGCAACAATGAGGTCGAACCGCTTTGGTGCTGTACGATCAGCCGGGCCGCATCTTCGAAGAGCGAATCGCGGTCGCCCATATCGAGCTCACGCCCTTCCAGTTCTTTTTCGTCTACATACTCCGGCAACAAGAAGGCCTGGGGATAGCCCTGCTGTTCGCTAATGAAATCCACGATCTGTTCGACCTCGGGGGTGTCCACAAAGGCGCACTGCAAACGTGTTAGCTCGCCGTGATGCGAGATAAGCATATCTCCCTTTCCGATAAGCTGCTCGGCACCCCCGGTATCGAGAATGGTACGCGAATCGATCTTCGACGAAACCTTAAAGGCAATACGAGCCGGAAAGTTGGCCTTGATGGTACCGGTGATAATATTGACCGAGGGACGCTGTGTGGCAATGATCAGGTGAATACCAATGGCACGAGCCAACTGGGCCAATCGGGTAATGGGTGTCTCTACTTCTTTACCGGCCGTCATGATCAGATCGGCAAACTCATCGATGACCAGTACGATAAAGGGCAGATACTGGTGTCCCTTTTGTGGATTGAGTTTTCGCTTGATGAACTTTTCGTTGTACTCCTTGATGTTGCGGGCACCGGCTTCTTTTAACAGATCGTAGCGATTGTCCATCTCGATACAAAGCGCATTGAGCGTGTGAATGACCTTCTTGGTATCGGTGATGATCGCATCCTCTTCTCCGGGTAATTTGGCCAGAAAATGCTTTTCGATGTGGCGGTAAATGCTCAACTCTACTTTCTTAGGGTCGATCAGCACGAACTTGAGCTGCGAAGGATGCTTCTTAAAGAGCAGGGACACCAGAATAGCATTTAACCCGACCGACTTTCCCTGCCCGGTGGCTCCCGCCATCAACAAGTGAGGCATGGAGGTAAGATCGACAATGTAATTCTCGTTATCGATACGTTTTCCGATGCCGATGGGCAAGCTATAGTTGTTGTGCTGAAACTTCTCCGACGAAAGCAAACTTCGCATGCTAACGACGGTCTTTTTTATATTGGGCACTTCTATACCAATGGTACCCTTTCCGGGTATGGGAGCGATAATCCGTATACCGAGTGCAGCCAGGCTCAGGGCAATATCATCTTCGAGATTCTTGATACGCGAAATGCGTACGCCCGGTGCCGGCACGATCTCGTATAGCGTTACGGTAGGACCGATGGTGGCGCTGATCTTTTGAATTTCAATAGCGTAATTACGAAGCGTATTGATGATCTGATTCTTTTGATTCTCCAGATCGTTATTGTCTTGTACGATCTTATCGGAGCCGTGTTGCTCGAGTAAGTTAAGTGACGGGTACTTGTAATTACTAAGGTCGAGCGTAGGCTCGTAGGGAGGGAGATTTTCGGGTACTACCTCTTCTTCTGCGGCGGCATCCAGCGGAGTTGTTTTTATTTCGAGCTCAAGATCGTCCTCGTTGGCGGCGACCTCTTCGGGTACCTCCTCTGCGGGCCCGGGCACGATAACATCGTCGGATTGCGGAGCATCGGCAATGGAGAGCGGCAGATCGATGGGCTCAGTAGCCTCCGGAGCCGAATCCATTATAGCTGCAGGGAGAATATCTTCTGGTAAAGAAGTTGTTTCATACACAGGAGGCTGTACCACTTCGCTCTCGCCTGCAGCCGACTCGTGATATTGAATGGCATTTGCGCCTGCCGCATAAAGATCGTTGATGGTTTGCCCTGTAACAGGAGGCACAAAAGAAGAAGAAAGGGGTTTTACCTCCTCAGGTCGATCGTTGGCCTCTTGAAGCGTTAGCATTTCTTCTGGCACCACTGCTTCGCTGACTGCCGGCTCATCGGCTAGTGCGGTATCGATACCCTCCATCGTTTCCTCTTCTGGCGCTGGCTTTCTTTTAGGAATGGTAAAACGGGGATTGAACTGCCAGATCACATAGGTCGTTACGATCAGCAACAGGGCGGCACCTGCACCGAATACTCCCAGCGCTCCCTCTAGCTCGCGCGCCAATAAATTTCCGACTCCCCCACCGAAGGCAAAAGCATTTCTTGAAAAAAGATAAGACATCGATACCGAAAAAACCGTAGTGCCAATGGTCACATACTTGAGGTTTCGCCAAATGGAAAAAACCTTTTGCCTGAACAGCAAATTGACTCCGACCACAAAAAAGAAAGTGCAGACCAAAAATGAAGCGATCCCAAATGCCTTGAAAAAGAAGAAATGAGATACGACAGCTCCCAATCGCCCCAACCAATTAAGGGCTGGCTTTTCTTCGTACAGCAGCGCAGAGAATCCTTGCTGGGCAATGGCCTGGTCTTGTTTCCAGGTAAAGAGATACGACGCAAAAGAAATAAAAAGAAAAATGGACAAGACCAAAAAAACAACGCCCACGATCTTAAGGGTCCTTTCGTCTCGCGCAAGTGCGACCCAATCTATGGAGGCATCTTTTTCGTTCGTAAAGTCTCGGAGATCTTTAGCGGCAGGCTTAGGGACAGATTCGGTTTTGGCAGAGGTATTGCGAAGCTTGTTGGCCATCCTTACAAATATAATCAGTTTCTCTGTTTGCCAATAAGACCCCAACCCAGCAGCAACCACCCTGCCACAAAATGCAGACCGCCGATCGGGGTCAGCATTACCAACCAGGGAATAGAGAAGGAGAAAATTTTACCGGCCACAATAACAAAGAGGGACCCGGAGAAAAGAACGACGCCATCCACGAAGCAAATACCGATCCACATAAACTGCTTATGCGTAAATCGATCTTGTGCTGACCATAGCACCAATAAGGCCAATCCATGCCAAAGCATATATTGTACGGCCGTCTTGTAAGGTTCGAGAATAGAGAGATCGGTGGTGAGCTTTTGTAATCCATGGGCCCCAAAAGCGCCTGCCAACACACCCAACGCCATGACCAGCGCCCCGATAGCACCAAAAAAGTTATGCATGAGCTATTGATTTTAAAAGGGAGGTTACATCAATGGTCTCCTCATCGACCCTCACATCTGCCTGTTCGTAGTAAAGCCGGCGATCGGCCATCTTTTTTTGAATAAAGCCTTCCAGCTCGCTTTGCGAAACCGATCGCAACAATGGACGCTGGTCTCGCTCGCTCCATAAACGCCCGGCCAAGACCTCGATGGCCGGATTGATCCAAACAACCTTTCCGGAGCGCTTCATGTACTCGATATTATTCAAGAAACAAGGGGTGCCCCCCCCACAGGACATCACAAAATCCGAATGACTTTCGGTAAGCAAATGCAACATCTCTCTTTCTATGGCGCGAAAAGATTCTTCTCCTTTTTGATCGAACAGCTGGTCGATGGTCGATTCCTGGCTATCCTCTATCTCGCGATCCAGATCGTAAAAACGAAGCCCTGCCTCTTGTGCCAACCGAGGACCCCAGTACGATTTTCCGGCTCCCATAAAACCGATCAGGTAAATACGCATCCGACCTATTTAAAGGCATTGAGCCCCGTAATATCCATGCCGGTGATCAGCAGATGAATGTCGTGCGTGCCTTCGTAAGTGATTACACTTTCGAGATTCATCATATGTCGCATAATGGAATACTCTCCTGTAATTCCCATTCCTCCCAATATCTGGCGGGCATCACGACAGATCTGGGTGGCAATCTCGCAAGAGTTTCGCTTGGCCATGCTGACCTGTTGCGGAGTTACTTTCTTCTCGTTCATCAATACCCCTAATCGCCATACCATCAGTTGAGCCTTGGTGATCTCGGTGAGCATCTCGGCTAATTTCTTTTGTTGCAGCTGAAAACCTGCGATGGGCTTTCCGAATTGCTCTCTTTCTTTGGCATACCGAAGGGCGGTATCGTAGCAATCCATCGCGGCCCCCAATGCGCCCCAGGCAATCCCATACCGGGCCTTGGTCAAACAACTCAACGGACCTCTTAATCCTTTGACACCGGGTAAAATATTAGTGCGAGGCACACGCACATTATCGAATACCAACTCGCCGGTAGCAGAGGCTCTCAAACTCCATTTGCCATGAGTAGTGGGTGTGGTGAATCCTTTCATTCCTCTTTCGACGATCAAGCCGTGTACTTCGCCTGCCTCGTCTTTGGCCCACACCACGGCCACTTGCGCAAAGGGCGAGTTACTGATCCACATTTTGGCGCCATTGAGTATCACATCATCTCCATCGGCTTTAAAATTAGTAAGCATGCTGCTTGGATCGCTGCCATGATTGGGCTCGGTCAGTCCAAAGCAACCCAACCACTCTCCACTGGCAAGTTTGGGCAAAAATTTTCTTTTTTGTTCCTCACTGCCATACGCATAGATCGGAAACATCACCAGCGATCCCTGTACAGAGGCGGTCGAGCGTACCCCGCTATCGCCTCTTTCCAGTTCTTGCATCATAAGTCCGTAAGAAATATAATCTAATCCCCCACCCCCATATTCGGCCGGAACAGTAGGCCCAAAACAACCCATCTCTCCCAATTGAGGTACGATCTGCTCCGGAAACGCGGCCCGCTGGGCATAGTCCTCGATAATAGGAGAGATCTCTTTCTTTACGTAATTGCGGACAGACTCGCGCACTAGTTTGTGCTCTTCGGTCAATAGTTCATCTAGCGCAAAATAATCGGGATGCTGAAAGAGGTCGGTTCGAACAGCCATATCTGAAAGATTTGAATTACAAAGGTAGCAAAAGGCCCATCAGCGCAGCCATCTGTTGCTGGTACAAACGTGCCTCCGCCTCGGCCTTTTCGGCAAAATCGCTATTGGCAGAGGCAAAAATAATGGCGCGACTTACGTTGACCAACAAGCCCGCATCGGTGGTCAGCGCATTACGCGATACCTCCTCGAGGCTACCGCCCTGCGCCCCTACACCAGGCACCAAAAAGAAATGATCGGGATAGTCTCTTCGGATAGTTGCCATTACAGAGGCTTGTGTTGCACCCACAACGAACATCAGATTTTCGGGACTACCCCAAGAAGCTACCCGTTGCATTACCTGCTGATACAGCAATTGATCGCCGCAGGGTTGCAACTCGAAATCGGCTGCGCCAGGGTTAGAGGTCAAACCCAACACAATGGCCCATTTGTCGGGATATTGCAAAAAAGGAGTAACACTGTCGGCTCCCATGTAAGGCGCTACCGTAATAGCATCGAAAGAAAGGGTCTTGAAAAAAGCCCTTGCATACTGATCGGCCGTGTTACCGATATCGCCCCGTTTCGCGTCGGCGATGAGCAAGTGTTCGTGACCGATATAGGCAGCCGTCTGCTCGAGAACGGACCAACCTGCGGCACCGAGCGACTCGTAGAATGCAGTGTTGATCTTGTACGCCACACAAAAGGGTCGGGTTACATCAATGATCGCCTTGTTGAAGGCCAGCACCCCGCTGGCATCGCGAGCGATTCCCGCAGGAAGCTTCTCCACATCACTATCAAGCCCTACACACAGATAGGACCTCTTTTTTAAAATCTGCCCAATTAGCGCCTGACGATTCATATGTTTACTATAAAACAGCCGAAAGATAGAACATTAAACCATAGCCGCGATCTGTTCGGTCTTGATCTGGGCATTGCCCATGGCGATGCTTCTGACCACCAACGAGGCAAATTGCTCGAATGCCTTTTTTGAGACCGCGTCGTCGCTCATCATGACCGGAATTCCCTGGTCTCCTCCCTCACGGATCGATTGGACCAGGGGTATCTCTCCTAAGAACGGAAGATCGTACTCGTCGGCCAGCCTTCTACCGCCTTGCTTTCCAAAAAGGTAGTATTTATTGGCAGGTAGTTCGGCAGGAGTAAAGTAACTCATGTTCTCTACCAGCCCAATAATGGGGATCTTGAGTTGTGCCTGCCCGAACATGGCAATTCCCTTTTTGGCATCGGCCAGTGCCACCTCTTGAGGCGTAGTTACAATTACAGCACCCGTTACAGGAACTGTTTGCAGCAAGGTCAGGTGAATATCCCCTGTGCCCGGCGGCATATCGATTACCAAATAATCGAGCGCGTCCCAGCAAACATCGGTGGCAAACTGCTTGACCGCACTACTGGCCATGGGGCCTCTCCATACCACCGCATTCTTCTCATCGACCAATAAACCAATACTCATCAGTTTGATACCAAACCGCTCCAGGGGTACGATCATGCCTTTGCCGTTCACCTCCTTCATTAACGGACGCTCGCCACGCACCCCGAACATGATAGGTACGCTGGGGCCATAGATATCGGCATCCATCAATCCCACGCTGGCACCACCCTGCGCAAGGGCCAGGGCCAGATTGGCCGCAACGGTCGACTTACCCACTCCGCCTTTGCCACTTACTACCGCAATAATATTTTTTACCTGTGGTAAGACCGATAACCCGTCTGCCCGCTTGGTGGTGGTCTGTGCCGTAAAATTAACTTGCACCTGCGCTTCTTTGTTGACCAGTAGTCGAATGGCATTGATGCATGCGTTTTGCATCATTTCTTTCATGGGACAGGCCGGCGTGGTCAGAACGATCGTAAAAGATACCTGCTGTCCATGAATAGCGATATCCCTGACCATATTGAGCGTTACCAGGTCTTTTCCCAGATCGGGCTCCTGTACATTTCGTAAGGCATCCAATATCTGCGCTTCGGTCATTTTAAAAAATTTTAACAATAAGCTAATAGCAGTGCAAAAGTAAACATTGCAACCGGCAATTTGTTGGCGCAATTTGTTAGGGCAATTCGACCCGGACTAATTAATTTTGCCCGGTGAGAAGCTCCCTTGTTTTTTTGCTTGCCCTTTTGTTGCTGTTGCCCACGCTGGGGAGAGCCCAATTTGAGACCACCCGCGACTCAGTAGTTCAATTATTCGGAGTAGTAATGACAGCCGATAGCCTCGTGGGCATTCCGGCTGTAAGCATTATGGTAAAAGGTCAAAACAGGGGTACCATCACCAACAACCAGGGGGTTTTCTCCATTGTGGTCCTCAAGGGAGACCAAGTAGAATTCTCGCACGTTAGCTACCAGGGAAAGACCGTTTCTATTCCGCGCAACCTGGTCGGTAATCAATATAGCATGGTTCAACTATTGGTAGCCGATACGGTTTATTTACCCGCCACGGTACTTAAACCCCGTCCGACACCGGAGCAATTCGCCAGAGACTTTGTCAATGTACAGGTGCCCGACGACCAATACGAGATTGCCCGAAAAAATACCAGTGCCACCACCCGAAGACTTTTATTGCGCACCGTTCCCGGAGATGGCGCCGAGGCCACTCGCATGCAAATGAACAAGATCGCCAATCGCGCCGTTTACCAAGGGCAAACCCCTCCCATGAATATTTTTAATCCTGCCGCCTGGGCAGACTTTATCGAATCGTGGAAAAGAGGAGATTTTAAAAAGAAAAACTAATCGTTGTTTTTATGAAGCAGATGGCAGTGATCGGAGCCGGTACCATGGGAAATGGAATAGCCCATGTGTTTGCACAGCATAACTGGCAGGTAACCTTGATCGACGTAAACAGCGAACAACTCGAAAAGGCCGTTGCCACGATCAAAAAAAATCTCGAACGCATGCAGGCCAAGGGCACGCTAACGGCCCAGCAGGTCAGCGATACCTTGCAAAACATAGCTACGCAAACTTCGCTGGCCGAGGGCGTTCGTGAGGCAACACTGGTCGTGGAGGCCGCCACCGAAAATAAAGAAGTAAAATTAGCGCTGTTCAAAGCACTTGATGCCGCTGCACCTGCCCACTGTGTCTTGGCCACTAATACCTCTTCGATTCCCATACAAACAATCGCCGCGGCCACCCAACGACCCGAAAAAGTGATCGGCATGCATTTTATGAACCCGGTGCCAGTAATGAAACTGGTAGAGATCATTACGACCCCTCAAACCGAAAAGGTCGTTACCGAGCAGATCGTTTCGTACAGCAAAGAGTTGCAAAAAGTGCCCTGTGTGGTCAATGACTTTCCGGGCTTTATCGCCAATCGTATCCTGATGCCCATGATCAACGAAGCCATCTGCAGCCTGCAAGAAGGCGTGGCCGGCGTAACGGAGATCGATACGATCATGAAACTGGGAATGGCACACCCCATGGGGCCTTTACAATTGGCCGATCTAATTGGTTTGGATGTCTGTCTTTCTATTATGCAGGTGTTACACGACGGATTCAAAACAGAAAAATATGCCCCTGCGCAATTGCTGGAGCAGCTGGTACAAGAAAAAAAACTGGGCATCAAGACCGGAGAAGGATTCTACCAGTATACGCCAGGCAGTAAAGAACTGGTAGTAAGCAGCCGGTTTCGCCCCTAACTTAGCCGGCATGACACTTGCGGATGCAATTGGCTTTTACAGACAACGACTGTTAACTTTTACCGATACGGCAGAGGCTAACGCCATTACCGCACTGCTTCTGGAGCATGTGTTACAACAAGACCGCGATCAATTTTACAAACTGCAACGAGACCTGCTTTCTGCAGCTCAACTCGAGCAACTCTCGCAACTATCAGAACGGGTATTGACCGGAGAGCCGGTGCAATACGTGTTGGGCGAAGCGTGGTTTTGCGGATTAAAACTGATGGTCAACCCACGGGTGTTGATACCAAGACCCGAAACAGAGGAGCTGGTCGAATGGATTATTACCAACTGTCGGTTTCCGGTTTCCGCATTGGATATACTAGACATGGGTACAGGTAGTGGTTGCATTGCGCTGGCCCTAAAAAGACGAATAAGAAAGGCTCGGGTAACTGCAGCCGACATAGACCCCGACGCACTTGCCGTGGCTCGTCACAATGCCCATCAATTGAGCATCGACATTCAACTGCTGCAGGCAGACATGCTAGACCAAGGTGATTGGAGCCACTTGCCTTCGGCCGATATCATCGTAAGCAATCCGCCCTACATAAGCGCAGCAGAAAAAACAGCGATGAGTGCCACCGTACTCGACCACGAGCCACACCTGGCCCTGTTTGCACCAGGGCCCGACCCGCTAGTCTTCTATAGAAAACTAGTCTTGCTAGCAGAACAAAAATTAAAGCCCGAAGGACAACTTTTTGCAGAGCTCAATGCTACGTATGCCCAAGAGATAGCCGCTATGTTCAGAGAAGCGAACTTCGAGGTTATGATCAAGCAGGACATGCAAGAGAAAGAGAGGATGTTACGAGCGTGGCGCTGACCGCTAATCGATACGGGCTACTACCTTGGCTTTTTCTTTTTTAGCCAGCAACATAATTTGATACACCTCCCCATAGTAGGCAGTGGTATCGGCATTGATCACAACCGTTGGGGTGTCGACCAGTCCTCTAAAGCGTCGTATCTCATTGGTGAGTGCCTCTTCGAATCGATCTGCGGAGAGCGCGGTAGTACCCAGGTAAAACTGTTGATTACGATCGATAGAGACCATAATATGCTGCTTTGCCTTGGTATCCTTGGACCCTTTTGGTAACCCCACCCTGATCACATTGGGATTGGCCAGCGTGGCTACGATCAAAAAGAACATCAACAGTATAAACAAGATATCATTAAGAGAGTCAGTAAAGACCTCGGACTGTTCGCTATGTTTTCTTCTGAATTTCATGTCAGGATTATCGGGTTGGCTCTTGAAGAACATCCAAGAAATCTGCAGCTGCCGACTCCATCTTATGAGCGGTCTTATCGATCTGGGTCATCAGGTAGCTGTACAACAGATAGGCGATCAGACCGATGATCAATCCGGATATCGAAGTAATAAGTTTGGTGTAGATACCGCCGGCTATGGTAGCCACCTCAAATTCGTTAGAAGTAGTAATGCTCGAGAATAATTGCATTAGTCCCACCAGGGTTCCCACAAATCCAAAGATGGGCGCGGCCTTGGAGATCACAGAGAGCACAGCCAGATTTTTCTCGAGCTTGTACATTTCAAGTATACCCACATTGTCCATGCTCTTTTCGATGGCATCGATGGGCTTACCTATTCGCTGTATGCCCTTATCTACAATACGAGCAACAGGACTATTGCTATTCTTGGCAACATTACGGGCGGCCACCACATTGCCTGTTACAATATGATCCCGAATGATGTTCATGAAATTGGCATCGATACGTGCGGCATCGCGAATGGCAAAATAGCGCTCGGCAAATACATACACGACAGCCAGCAACATGATGCCCAGGGGGATCATGATCCAGCCACCCGTAGAGAGCAATTCCCATAAACTTAGGTATCCGTCTTGGTTGGTATCGCCGGCCACTCGCTTGGCGGCCGTGGCGACCGTATCGGTGAGTTGAAGAAGATTGATCATGTACGTTCTACTTTATACAGGGTTGATTGTAATGATGGTAATTACCGTTACTCCTTGGCAGAAGTGCCGGCCGATTTGAACATCAGCGCCTGAATCTGCTTCATGGTCTTTTCCATACCATCGGCGCTTCCATCCAAAAAGATCACATTGCCTTTGCCATACTCGGCAAAATTCTTGATAGCCTCCGTCCACATACTAAATAAGATCACATTCGTATCGAGGTTAGCCTGCTTCATCTGCTCGGCAGCCTCGGTCATACCGGCCGCCACTTCCATACGGAACAATGCCACGCCTTGTCCGCGCAAGCGGGCCGCTTCTTTCTCTGCCTCGGCAGAGATCTTGATGGCATTTCCATCGGCCTCGGCCGCTTTGGTCTTGGTAATGAGCAATGCCTGCCCCTCATTCTCGGCAGCCGCCTTTAGGTTATTGGAGGCAACCACTTTGCTCATGGAATCCAAGATCAATTTATCGAACGTGATATCGTTGATCTGAAGATCTTGGAGGTGATACCCCCACTCCTCGAGCGAATGATCGACCTCGACCTTTACATACTGTACAATCTCGCGACGAAGCCCGAGCACCTCGGCCTGCTTTTTAGTGGCCACGAACGAGCGAATGTTTCCCTCGATGGTACGAACCAAGGCTTGCATTAGATCTTTGTCGGTAATAAACTTAAAAGCCACCTTCTTTATTGTCTCTTCGTCCGCATTTTGAACCGAATACAATAGCATGCTTTTAAAATAGACGTTCGCCTGGTCTTGCGTAACGGCCTGAAACTCCAATTCCACAGATCGATTTTGTACCGATACCCGCTTAAAGACCTTTTCTAAAAAAGGAATCTTAAAATTAAGACCGGGTCTTACTACACGGCGGTATTTGCCGAACATGGTAATGACACCTATGTAGCCTTGATTGATGGTGAATAGCCCCGAAAAAATAAACCCAAGCACCAGAAATAAATACCAATTTTCAGCAAGCCAGCGAAAGAAATCCATATAAAAATTTTTTACAAGTTACAACTTAGTTTGCTGCTCGCAAATACCAAGCAGCGTTACCAACACGGCTACGGCCATCTGCATGTCTTGCACCGATACGAACTCACGCCGGGAGTGGATCAGTTGCTGCCCAGCAAAGATATTGGCGCAAGGCAATCCCATTACCGATAAACGGCTGCCATCGGTGCCCCCTCTGATGCTCTCTTGCTTTACCGTTAAACCCATGCGCTCCATGGCCTCTTTGGCCATTGCTACCACGTGGGGATGCTGGTCGAGCACCTCTTTCATATTTCGATACTGCTCTTTTTTTATCCACTCAAAACGGGCCCCCGGGTAGCGATCGACTGCGCTTTGCGTTAACGCCCGTAGCAATGTTTCTTTTTCATGCAACCCCTCTACCGTAAAATCCCTCAATAAAAAATTTAAAGAGCACGATTCGGCCCCACCGCTGACACTGACCGGATGAATAAACCCATCACGCCCGCAGGTAGTCTCGGGAGACAGCGTATGCGCCGGCAATGAATTCAGCAAAGCTGCTCCGATCTTGAGCGCATTGACCATCTTATCTTTTGCATA
Source organism: Chitinophagaceae bacterium (assembly GCA_044351575.1). Taxonomy (GTDB): domain Bacteria; phylum Bacteroidota; class Bacteroidia; order Chitinophagales; family Chitinophagaceae; genus JJ008. The sequence goes on along the minus strand of JBILFN010000001.1, from coordinate 40,781 downwards.
GCCCGGATGAACGATTACCCCATGGATGATCAAATTGATCTCATCGGCGCAGAAACTTTCATCTTCAAGACTGCCAACATCGCCTCCGTCAAGTGTATAACCAACGTCAGCACCCAATTTTTTTAGATCGACATGCTGCGTTCCTTTTCCAATTTCCTCATCGGGGGTAAACAAAATGCGGACCTTTCCGTGCGGCAGCTCGGGATGAGTTACCAGGTAGTGGGCCAGGTCCATGATAATGGCAACCCCGGCCTTGTCGTCGGCCCCCAATAAAGTAGTACCGGAGGCCGTGATGATATCGTGCCCATGGTTATTCTTTAAGTAAGGATGAGCCTCTTGGCTAATGACCTGCGAAGGATCGTCTGGCAAAACGATTTCGTTTCCCTGATAATTTCGGTGAACCAAAGGCTTTACACCCGCCCCGCTGCAGTCGGGCGCCGTATCGACATGCGCACAAAAACAAATAACGGGCAGGGGCTTATTGACCGTGGCCTCGATGGTAGCGTACACATAGCCCCACTCGTCGAGTTCCACATCGGATAATCCCATGTCGCGCAATTCCTGAGCCAACAGCGTGGCCAGCTGGCGCTGCCCCGGGGTGCTGGGAAAAGAATCAGAAGCCGGATCGCTTTGCGTGTCAAGTTGAACGTAGCGCAAAAAGCGCTGCTCAACGGTATGAGCATACCCCTTAAGCATGGAGTAAAAAAATTAGGGCAAAATAATCAGCGGACTGGCACCGTCGATAGCTACCAGCTCCAGATCGAAGATCAGATCTTTACCGGCCAGCGGATGATTGGCGTCGAGCAGCACAGCGGTATCCTTGATCTCTGTAACGGTGACCTGAAATTGTCTGCCCTGCCCATCGCTCATGTGTAGCGGCATTCCGATCGTTACTTCCATATCGGCAGGAAAACGATCTTTGGGCATCTCGATGACCATCTCGGCATTGTGCGCGCCGTATGCTTCCAAAAATGGGATCTGGATGGTCTTTTTCTCTCCGACGGCCATTCCGGTGACCCCTTCATCAAAGCCCTTGATGACCGCACCGCTGCCTACTTCGAATGCCAGCGGCTCTCGACCGGCCGACGAATCGAAGGTTTCGCCCGACACTAGTTTTCCGTGATAATGTACTTTTATCTTATCTCCACTTTTTACGGTTGCCATATTTTTTTATTGAATTGTGCTGCAATTTAACCATAATGAGAAAGCCCCGGATTTATTTTTTTTGACCACTGAGCGATTGCGTATTTTAGCTCCACCCAATTCAAAATATTTTATGAGAATCTTGTCGATCGTCGCTCTTCTTGCTTGTATGGCCTCTGCCGTGCAGGCACAAAAAACAACACCAGCGCCAACGCCCAAATCTGCCACGGCCAAACCGACCCCCATTTTGCCCGGAGCGGAACAGGTAAAGGCCTATCTGCCCTTGCTCGAAGGAAAGAGGGTGGCCATCTTTGCCAATCAAACTTCGATGATCGGAAAAACCCATCTGGTAGACAGCCTGCAGAAGTTGGGAGTAGACATACGGGTGATCTTTGGACCGGAGCACGGATTCAGGGGCGATGCGGATGCCGGCGAAAAAGTAAGCAACTATGTTGACAAGAAGACCGGAATCCCTGTCGTATCACTATACGGACAAAAACGCAGACCCGACGAAAAAGACCTGAGTGAGATCGATGTGATGCTGTTTGACATTCAAGATGTGGGCGTTCGATTTTACACGTACATCTCTTCGCTCGAAACCTACATGCAATCGGCCCAAGAATTCAATAAACCATTGATCGTCCTGGACCGCCCTAACCCCAATGGTTTTTATGTGGATGGTCCGGTACTCGATCTGCAATACCGCTCTTTCATTGGTATGCAACCTATTCCCATCGTATACGGACTGACCATAGGAGAATATGCAAAAATGCTGCTGGGCGAGGGTTGGATTCAAAAGAACAACGAACCTAAAAAAGAAGAGCCCCGTCAGGAAAAGATCGAAGCAAACACTTCGGCACTAGTCGCAGGTGCAACACTGGTCGAAGCGCCCATGGTCCTGTCCCTTGCCACAGAAGAAGCTACAGAGCTGATGTCAAAAAGCTGTGACGATGAGAACTTCAACAAAAAAGCAGTAGACCGGGGTGGCTTCTCACTAATCGTGATCTGCTGCAAGAATTACACCCATAGCTCCCTCTATGAGCCGCCTGTCAAACCTTCTCCCAACATACCTGACCTCTCTACCATGTACCTATACCCTTCTACCTGTTTTTTCGAAGGGACGGCGCTCAGCGAAGGCAGAGGAACCGACAAGCCCTTCATGCTATTTGGACATCCTTCATTACCGAAGAACCTGGTAAAATTTACGCCACAACCCAATGCGGGTGCCAAAAGCTCCAAGCACTACGGCAAACTTTGCTATGGGTGGGATGTAAGCGGTACCCCCAAAGAGGTACTGGCCAAGACCAAGGGGCAAATTCAACTCAAATGGCTAATAGAGGCCTATCGCCTGTTTCCGGACAAGGATAGTTTTTTTCTGCTTCCTAAATCGGGCGACATGAAAGGTTCTTTCTTTAATAAATTGGCGGGCAACAATGAATTGTGGCAACAGATACGTCAAGGACTCTCCGAAGAGGAGATCAAAAAAAGCTGGGAGCCCGCCTTGAGCAACTACAAAGCTACTCGAAAAAAGTACCTGCTATATAAAGACTTTGAATAATCATTGAGCCCCCGCTTTTTGCTACTTTCGCTGCCATGGAAGACTACAGCGCCGTGCGCATTGTTTTTATGGGTACTCCGGATTTTGCCGTGGCAAGCCTCGACGCACTCTGCAATGCGGGCTTTCAGATCGTAGGGGTAGTTACCGCAGCCGATAAACCGGCTGGTCGGGGTATGCAACTGCAACCCTCAGCGGTCAAGACCTACGCGCTAGAAAAGGGAATCCCGCTGCTTCAACCTGTAAAACTTAAGGACGCTTCTTTTTTGGAAGCGCTCGATAATTGGAAAGCCGATCTGCAAGTGGTAGTGGCCTTTCGAATGCTACCCGAAGTAGTGTGGAATCGCCCCAGGCTCGGCACTATCAATTTACATGGCTCGCTGCTACCACAGTATCGTGGTGCGGCTCCCATCAATTGGGCCATCATCGACGGCCAAACAAAAACCGGGGCTACTACTTTTCTATTGCAACACGAAATTGACACCGGACAAATACTCTTACGAACGTCCATTGAGATTGGCCCCAACGAAACTGCCGGCGAACTGCACGATAAAATGAAAGAGATCGGTGCAGCGTTATTGGTCAAGAGCGTTCGGGGATGGATCGAAAGGACCATTACTCCAACCCCACAATCGTCGCTGGGTACAGATGTGTCGACACTGCGACATGCCCCCAAACTAACCAAAGAGACCGGAAAGATCGACTGGCATCAACCTGCCCACTCCATTCATAATCTGGTAAGAGGATTGAGCCCGACGCCTTGCGCGCATACGCTCCTCAACGGAAAATTGCTGAAGATCATCGAAAGCAGACCGCTACCCGAACACGGCGCTCTATCTCCCGGGCAGGTAGAGACCGACGGCAAAACGTATTTAAAATATGGCTGTGGTAAAGGCGCGCTACAAATCTTACAACTGCAGCTCGAAGGAAAAAAGAGGATGCCGATCGGTGAGTTTCTAAAAGGCTATCGATTCGAAGAGGCCCAATAATAAAGCGTAAGAGAGAATGATTCTGCCTGCTGTATTCCCAATGCCTGGGCAGCCGCCGTGCTAATACGGATATCCAAATCCATATTGAGCCTTATGTCATGCAAGGGACCGATTACCTTGGCATAGACACCCCGGCTTTGCGCATCGGCATATAAATACACATATGAACCCGTCGGAGCCAGGTTCGTCATCACGTAATACTTCTGATCGGCAAAACCGCTTTGTGTTTTAAAGACAGACGACTTGACCAGTTGTTGCAAGGGAATAGACCCATCGAGCCATTCTTCGAAGGCATTTTTAAAATAGCCTTGCCCCCGAAGCAAGAACCTATACAACACCTCGTTACGAACCGTATCTATAGCCGTTACAGGTGCTGGAGTAGTCCGACCCACAGGCTGTGCCTGCAAGGAGACGCAGGCCAACACCACCAAAAAAATCAACAGCAACTTTTGCATAAATGAAAGTTACAAAGATGCGGAAATTCAAGAACCCTGACTGTCTTTGATTATGCGAAGCTCCTTGGGGTAATAATTATTGATACGCGTAGAAAGTGAATTGACCCAGCCAAGAGCGAACTGCCGATGAGTGGCCACCGTCCAGCCTTTAGCTGCCTGTGCAGGCACAAAAGGCTTTCGTTGTAAGTATAGTATGGCCTCTTCGAGCGACAAAGCAACCGAAGCGACCGTGTTGCCCAGGTAACTACTTTGCGCCAATGCATGATCGGGCACCAGTTTATCGGGCAGTAACTCCCCCACTCTCACTCCCGAATAAATTACATTGAGTAACGCAACACAACTCTCCCACTCACTGCGCAGGTAAGCGGGCCACACGTACACGGTTTGTTGAAGCAAAAGATAAAAGGCATCCTCGCTATTGGTCCAAGAACGAATTAGATTCATCTCGCTTTTACCGGCTGCACGCAATGCCTTTTGCGCTCGAGGCAAAGAAGCCCCCTCTCCATTGAAGGGCTTTTGTAAGCAGCAACAATAAAATCCTTCGCCCATTGTTTTGTCGGGCCAGCAACGATACCCCGGATCGGTGGGGGTTATACCCCACGCTGGTTGTAATGCAAGGGTCAGGGGCTCTGCTTTTAGTTCGCGCATCATCCAGGCGGCCGTCGACTCGTTTTCTTCGATCGAGTAAGAGCAGGTAGAATAGAACAAGATACCACCGGGACGAAGCGCCTCCCAAGCGGCCGATAAGATTCGTTGCTGTCTTGCGGCACAGTGTTGTACGGCAGCCGGACTCCAATGCGCAATGGCATCTCGGTCTTTTCTAAAAAGACCGCTCCCGCTACAGGGAGCGTCTACCGTAATCCAGTCAAAATAATTTTCGAGTGCCCTAAACTGCTCGGGGTCATTGTTGGTGACCATCGCATTTTTTGTTCCCCACTTTATTAAGTTATCGCGCAGCACCAACGCCCTTGAACGGATCACATCGTTAGCGATCAAAGAACTGCCGGCGGGCAATAGAGAATATAAATGAGTGCTCTTACCGCCCGGTGCGGCGCAGAGATCCAACACCCGCAACGGCCGATCCTGTGGCATCAATTGCAGAAAGGCCTGCTCGAGCAACATACTACTGGCTTCTTGCACATAATAGCAGCCGGCATGAAACAAGGGATCGAAGGTAAAGGAGGGACGTTGTTGCAAGTAGTACCCATAGCGCGACCACCCGATGGGCTGCATGGCCTCGTTCAACGGAGGCAGCTTGGATGGATTCAAACGGATCGAAGTAGGAGGCTGTGCATCGAGATGCGCTTGTAAAAAACCGGCGCGGTCAAAACCGGGAGCGACCGAAAGCTCATCGAGTAATGATGCGGGAAGCGACACTAACTATTCTTTACTTCTGTAATCAGGTCTTGCAGCACTTTTTTGGCATCGCCGAATAACATCGAGGTCTTAGGCCGAAAGAAAAGATCGTTCTCAATGCCTGCATAACCAGGTTTCATACTACGCTTGTTGACGATCACGTGCTTGGCCAGCTCCACATCCAAGATCGGCATACCATAGATCGGAGAGGCCGGATCGGACTTAGCAGCCGGGTTGACCACATCGTTGGCGCCTAAGATCAAGACCACATCGGTAGTAGGAAATTCTTCGTTGGCCTGTTCCATCTCGAGCAGCTTTTCGTACGACACATCGGCCTCTGCCAAGAGCACGTTCATATGACCAGGCATACGACCCGCCACCGGATGAATGGCATAGCTGACGGTAACGCCCTTTGAGGTTAGTAATTTTTCTAGCTCATGACAAGCATGTTGGGCTTGCGCTACAGCCAGTCCGTAACCCGGTACGATCATCACTTTATTCGCATAGCTCATTACAACGGCCGCATCCGATAGCGAGATCTCTTTATAGGACCCCTGCGATTGACCCGCCGCAGTGGTCGCCGTATTTCCGCCAAAGGCTCCGATCAGCACGTTGGTGAGCGAGCGATTCATGGCCTTGCACATCAGAATGGTCAATAGTGTTCCGGCCGCACCCACCAAGATGCCTCCGGTCAGCATCACTTTATTATCATAAAGAAACCCACCGCAGGCTGCGGCTACACCGGTAAAAGAGTTGAGTAATGAAATGACCACCGGCATGTCGGCCCCGCCGATCGGAAACACAAAAAATAATCCGTACAAGATCGATAAGGCAAAGATCACGTAGAAGAGAAGCTGTGCATTTGCGGGCAATGCCACCACCAAATACGCAGCCAATCCTAAGATCAAAAGGAGTAATCCGATATTAAAGGCCTGTTGACCACGAAAAGAAAAGTCACGGAGCGACCCATTTAATTTACCCCATGCCACCATGCTACCAGCAAAAGAAACAGAGCCGATAATAAGACCGAGTAAAATAATAATCACCAGCCCGGTCAATGCACCGGCTGCGTCTGGCAGCATCAGCATCAACACGCCGGGACCGTCAAGCATATGTACCAGGTGATCGAACTCCACAATACTGATCAAAGCGGCGCAGGCGCCCCCCATCCCATTGAACAAACTCACCATCTCGGGCATGGCGGTCATTTTAACGCGACGGGCCGCCAGCGTACCGATCACAGAGCCGATCGCAAGACCGGCAAAGATCCACCCGTAGTTGCCGAGCGTCTCCCCTTCTTCGTTATATAAAAAAATAGTTCCAACGATCGCCAAGGCCATTCCAGCAGCGGCCACCGCATTTCCTTTTCGAGCCGTTGTAGGATGAGAGAGCATCTTGAGCCCGACAATAAACGTGACCGAAGCCAGCAGATAAATAAGAGAGAGGATATTAAATTCCACAGATAAGAAGTTTTAAAGCTTAGGAGGACTTTTTCTTTTTGCTGAACATCTCTAACATCCTGTCGGTGACCACGAATCCACCCACTACGTTCAGCGTACCCAATACCACCGCCAAAAACCCCAGTGCCAATGCCAGATAATTATCGGACTCGGCCTTTCCCATAACGATGATGGCCCCAATGATCACCACCCCGTGAATCGCATTGGCCCCACTCATTAAAGGAGTATGCAACACGCTAGGCACACTGCCGATCACTTCGATACCCACAAAGATCATCAGCACCACAATGTATATGATGGCCTGATGCTCATGAATCCAATTAAATACAGAAGTCATACCTGATTATTTTAAACGTTCGTGTACGATTTGCCCCTCGTGCGAAATGCAACATCCTTTGACCAGCTCATCGTTCCAGTTGAGTTGCAATTGACCTTCTTTGCTCAACAGTAATTGCAAAAAATTGATGATGTTCTTTCCATAGAGCTTACTGGCATCGGCAGGCATGTTGCAAAACAGCGATGAGTTACCAATGATGGTAACACTATTTTTTTGAATGGTCTTATTGTTCTCGGTAAAGGGGGTGTTACCTCCGGTAGCTGCAACCAGATCTACGATCACCGATCCGGCGCGCATAGCGGCGATCATCGACTCGGTAATAAGGATCGGTGCTTTTTTTCCGGGTATTTGAGCCGTGGTGATAATGATGTCGGCTTTGGCCGCAGCGGCCGCAATTCGCTCGCTTTGGCGTTGCAGGTAGTCGGCAGATTGCTCTACCGCATAGCCACCGGCCTTGCTGGCATCGGCTGCACCCTCTACCTCAATAAATTTGGCCCCCAGGCTCATCACTTCTTCTTTTACGGCAGGACGCGTGTCGAATACCTCAATAACGGCGCCCAAGCGCTTGGCGGTGGCAATGGCCTGTAAGCCCGCTACGCCGGCCCCCAAGATCAACACTTTGGCAGGTGCTATGCTACCGGCTGCGGTCATGAACATCGGAAAATAACGACTATACGTAGTAGCAGCGAGCAATACCGCCTTATAGCCGGCAATATTGGCCTGAGAGCTGAGAATATCCATAGCCTGCGCACGCGTGGTACGAGGCAACATATCGAGCGAAAAACAAGTGATGTTATGCTTGGCTACCGCAGCAGCCCACTCCTTTTGATATAGCGGCTGGTAGGCGCCTACGATCACTTTTTGTTGCAGGTTCGGCATTTGCTCTGCAGCAGGAGGATGAATACAAAGCAATACGGAAGATCGCGCGATTACCTCTGCTGCCGATAAAACCGTTGCACCGGCTTTGCGATAGGCCTCATCATCGCAAAATGCCTGTTGACCCGCACCTTGCTCCACAACCACCTCGACACCTTTTTTTAAGAGAGCCGCTACCCCTTCGTCGGTAAGAGAGACCCTTGTCTCGGGCATGGATTCTCGCAAAACGCCAATGACCATAATAATAAATTGAAAAGTAAGTTGGAACTAAGGTAGCGATTAAAAACGGATGGAGAAGTGGCGTGCCTCCTTAAATTCTTCTTTAAAAAAGACCAACCCGAACTCAAAAAGATCGATGGTGCAGCGCACCTCGGGGTGCTGCTTGATAGCTTGCCAAGCCGCTTTCATACCCGGACTCCAGTAAATATCATCTACGATAAACATCGAATCGGACTGTTTTTTTGCTAGCAGTTGCCCAAAATAGCGCAGCGTAGGTTCTTGCTGGTGATGCCCATCCAAAAACGCAAGATCGACACGCGGTATCCGATCTAACAATGCAGGCAATGCCGTATCGAAAGGGCCAGTACTTAGGTGAACATTATTTAGTTTCCAACGATCGAAGTTAGATATGGCCTTATTCGCTATAGCGGGATTACCCTCGATGGTATGAATGCAAGCCGATGGGCAGGCCAGCGAAAACCAGGCGGCGCTCAACCCCAGTGAGGTGCCCAGCTCCACCACATGAGCAGGGGCAGCAAATTGAGCCAGGCGGTACAATAGGCGCCCGGTTCGAACCGGCTTGGCCACTCGTCGGGCCAGATCGGATACCGCTCTTGCAGAACGCCCGGGAGCCGTAACAGAGCCGGCCCCCAACTCTACGATGGGCAATAACGAATGATCCGATAACAATTCGCTGCGCCAGCTATTCCAGGTACTGTAAGCAGAATAGGCATTCTTATCGCCCAGCACTTCGCGGGCAAGGCGATATACAAATGGGGAATGAATGCCATGACCGCTGACCGGATCGGCTCTTTTATAAAATTTTAGGTAGTCTACACAAGTGCTTAAAATAGAATGCATAAGGAGTTTTAAATTCGCTCCCAGATCTCAAACGAATAATTATACGCATTCTTGGCATCGGCCTCCTGTCGCAGCTGTTGCTTTAGCCTCCAATGCTCAGGGTCGAGTGCAGGAAAAAAGGTATCGGCGGCGGGGGCTGCCTCTACCCGGGTCATGTAAATACGATGGGCCATGGGCAAAAAGATCGAATAGATCTCGCCGCCTCCAATGATCATTACTTCTTTGGCATGGACCGCACGGGCCTTCGCTAAGGCCTCTTCGGGAGTAGCCACCACGGCCACTTGATCGTTGGCGGCAGACCAGTCGCTGCTGCGGGTCAGTATAATGTTGGTGCGACCGGGTAAAGCCCCCGATAAGGATTCAAAGGTCTTTCGACCCATGATGATGGGTAACCCCCAGGTAATATTCTTAAAATGGCGAAGATCGGCAGGCAGTTGCCAGGGCAGTGTACCCTCTTTGCCAATGGCATGATTAGAGGCAGCGGCAACGACCAGCGAAATAAGCATGCGGTTACAATTAGGTTCAAAAATAAATTATTCTACGCTCAGATGGCGACAGGTGCTTTGATAGCCGGATGATGCTGGTAATTGAGCAATGCAAAATCTTCGTATTGAAACGAAAAGATATCGGTCACCGACGCATTAAGCTGCAGCGTGGGCAATGGATACGGCTCTCTGCTCAACTGCAAGAGCACTTGCTCGCGATGATTGCTGTAGATGTGAACGTCACCGAATGTGTGTACAAAATCGCCCACCCCCAGCCCACAGACTTGAGCGATCATATGCGTAAGCAATGCATACGAGGCGATGTTGAAAGGAACACCCAAAAAAACATCGGCGCTGCGCTGGTAGAGCTGACAACTAAGCTTGCCATTGGCCACGTAGAATTGAAACAAGGCATGACAAGGCATCAAGGCCATCCTAGGAAGTTCGGCCACATTCCAGGCGCTTACGATCAACCGACGGCTATCGGGGTTGGTCTTGATCTGGGTTATCAGGTCTTTTATCTGATCGACCACTTTCCCGTCCTTTCCTTCCCAACTGCGCCATTGCTTTCCGTAAACGGGTCCCAATTCTCCTTGTTCGTTGGCCCATTCATCCCAAATACTAACACCGTTCTCTTTGAGGTAAGCGATATTGGTCTCTCCTCTCAAAAACCACAACAACTCGTAGATGATACTTTTGAGATGTAATTTTTTGGTGGTCACCAGCGGAAATCCTTCTTCGAGATTAAAGCGAAACTGGTACCCGAATACACTTTGCGTACCCGTACCGGTTCGGTCGGTCTTTTGTACGCCATTCTCTAGAATATGCCGAAGCAGCTGGTGATACTGTTGCATACCGCAAATTAAGCGGAATGCCTTCTTCTGTCCAACTCTTTTTGAATGAGGGCCAGTTCGCGACCGGTCTGTCCCTTTACAGAGGTGTTCTCTTGTGCCCGACGCATCAGATAAGGGATCACATCCTCTATGGGACCAAAGGGAAGGTACTTGCTGACACTGGCGCCGGCCTTCGAGAGGTTGAACGTAATATTATCGCTCATGCCATAGAGCTGACTCCAGTGAATGTGCGGATGACGCAATGAGTGTCCTTTTTGTTGCATTAACTGAGCGGCCAACAGATTGCTGTACTCGTTGTGAGAAGCTACGATCAGTGCCGTGCCATCAAGACGGTCTATGCAAAAGTGCAGGGCCTGGTTATAATCTTGGTCTACCGCTTGTTTGCTGGCATGAATGGGAGAAGCATATTGCTTGTCTTGGGCCCTTTTACGCTCCTTTTCCATATAGGCACCTCGCACCAGCTTTACGGCCAATATGTACTTGTTAGAGGCAGCGAGCGCCTGGCAATCTTGCAAAAAAGAAAAACGGTCGTGCCGGTAGAGTTGTGTCGTATTGTACACGACAGGCCTTGTTGTATTGAACTGTTCCATCATCTGCATGGCCAGCGCATCGATCGGCTCCTGGATCCAACTTTCCTCTGCATCGATGGCCACACCTACCCCTTTTTGTGCGGCACGCGTACAAAGGTGCAGCACCCGATCGTACACTTTTTGCCACTCATCCTTAAGCGATTGATTCAAGTGAGCCAGCATCCCTTGGTAACGATCCACTAGATGGCCCGACTGAGAAGTCATGGCATCATGCAACTGCTCTAATAACCCGAAACGAGCAAAACCGGTTACCTTGATGCTCATAAAGGGGATCGAGGTAGCCGCGGCATGATCGATAACTCTGCTAAATTCCTGTACCGCCCGGTCAAAATTTTCCTCGCCCTCCTTTCCTTCTACCCCATAATCCAAAATCACCTGCACCCCATAGTTGCCCAGCGCTGCTGCAACGGTACGGGTGCTTTCGAGCGTTTCACCTCCCACGAACTGGGCGAATAATGTTTTTCGTAGAAGCCCCTTAACAGGAAGGCCTGTTTGTATGGCCCATGGCGCTAGGCGTGTTCCTAACGAAACCAGCCAGGGATAGGACATAACAGAAAAAAGAAACCGGGCCTTTCTAAGTGCGGCATCCGATTTATATTCAAAGGCATACTCTGTATTATCGAACGAAATAACGGGATCGGGTAAAGCCATGGCGAGCGGTTTGTGTCGGGCAACAGGAGATTCCTCTTGTAAACTGCGCAAAAATAATCGATGCCCACCGTATTAATATCCAAAAAATCAGATCGCCTGGTGGTTAAAAGGCTGCAGCACCATTTCGCTGACCACCCCGCTGGCCGGCTGCTGGCAAAGAAACCAGATGGCGCGGGCAGCCTCATCGGCCTGTATCATCTTGTCGCGCTGCACACGCAGATCGATCGTATCCCAAAAGGCCGAGTCAACACCGCCCAGGTAAATATTGGTAAATCGTATCTCGGTACGCTTTATCTCCTCTCTGACACTTTGCATCATTCCCACTAACCCGTACTTAGAGGCACAGTAGGCGGCGGCCCCTGCCATTGGCACTTTTCCAAGCACACCGGGTATGTTGATCACAAGTCCTTTTTTTACCTCTTTCATGGCCGGCAAAAAAGATTTGATCAGCAAGAACGGAGCAATCAGGTTCGACCGAAGGCTTTGCAGCAGATCGACCTCCGTTAACTGATCGATAGGCCGAATGATACCCACCCCAGATGCATTGACCAGTATATCTATACCCGAAAAAACAGAAAAATATTGTTGATGGAGTGCGCGCACCTGGGTCTCATCGGACAGCTCGGCACAACAGTACTGCGTTGCGGGTAGATGCAACTCGGCAGCCAGCGCACTCAGTTTTTCGGCGTTGCGGCCGGTGATAAAAAGACGGGCTCCGCCAGCAACTAGCAGTCGGGCTGTCGACGCACCGATGCCACCGGTGGCGCCGGTCAGTAAGATCTGTTTTCCCTTGATGGTTTCCATAAGATAGTTTGAACAAGAACAATTACGCCAATCAATTGTTTACTCAACCTTGGTATGTCTGCCATTAGCCTGATCTTTCCTCACCAACTTTTTGAAGCGCACCCCGCCCTGCAAAAGAACAGACCGGTATGGCTGGTCGAAGAGTCGCTGTTCTTTACACAATACCCTTTTCACCTGCAAAAGATAGTACTGCACCGGGCTTCGATGAAAGCCTACGCACAAGCGCTGGAACAAAAAGGATATCAAGTGCACTATGTGGAGGCCCGGCAAAAAACAGCCGACCTACGACAACTGATACGATCACTGTCCAGCCAAAAGATCAAGACCGTTCACTATGCAGACACGGTCGATCACTGGATCGAAAAACGATTGCGCGAAACGACCGCGCTGACCGGCATAACGCTCATCAACTATCCCTCTCCTGCATTTCTGAACCGACTCGATGAGGTAAAAGAATACTTCGATAACCGCAAGACCTATTTTCAAACCGACTTTTACATTCAACAACGTAAGCAGCGAAAGTGGCTATTAAAAAACGATAAGCAACCCGTTGGAGACAAGTGGACCTTTGACACAGACAATAGAAAACCTTATCCCAAGAATAAAAAAGCCCCTGCCGCTTACCCGATACCAGCAAACACATTTGTAAAAGAGGCCGTACAGTATGCCCACGGGCAGTTTAGTTCACATCCGGGCGCTACCGATCAATTTTGCTATCCCGTTACTCGTAAAGAAGCTCTTTTGCAGCTCGATCTGTTTTTAACGCAGCGCTTCGAAGAATTTGGCGCTTACGAAGATGCCATGCAAGAAAAACAAACATGGCTGCATCACTCCGTACTCTCTCCGGCGCTGAACATCGGACTGTTGACACCCCAGGAGGTGCTGGATAAGGCTACGCACTACGCCCAACAGCACAACATCCCCATGGCCTCACTGGAGGGCTTTGGCAGACAGATAATGGGGTGGAGAGAATTTATTCGTATCGTTTACGAGCGGGAGGGGGTTCGGCAACGCACCTGTAATTATTGGAATTTTACCCGAAAGATACCCGCCTCTTTTTGGAAGGGCACCACGGGCATCAGACCCATTGACGTACTAATCGACAGATTGCAACACCATGCATACGCGCATCACATCGAGAGATTGATGGTACTGGGCAATTTTATGTTGCTGTGCGAGTTCGATCCCGACCAGGTATATGAATGGTTCATGGTCTTTTTTATCGACAGCTATGATTGGGTCATGGTCCCTAATGTTTACGGCATGACCCAATTTGCCGATGGCGGCATCATGACCTCTAAGCCCTACATCAGCGGCAGCAATTACCTGCTTAAAATGGGCGATTGGGATAAGAAAATCACCCTTACCCTGCCTACTAACGAAACCGTTAGCTGGGCCGCTGTTTGGGACGGTCTATTTTGGCGCTTTATGCACACGCACCGCAGTTTCTTTTCAAAAAATCCCAGGCTCGGCATGCTGCTAAAGACCTGGGATAAAATGGACCCGGACAAAAAGACCACCCACCTTCGGCTAGCCGGTCAATTCTTGCAACAACTCGATGCAACCAAATAGCAAGCCGTTTGTTGAAATATAATAACATGACATTCCCTACCGACATAGCCTCTATCCTGGAAAGGATCGACCGCATTGACCCCGTGGCCTACGGCCAGACCCGCAACTATGTAGATGGCGATGTTACTTACCTATCACCCTATCTCTCGCGGGGTGTGATCTCGACCCGCCAGGTAGCCACTGCTGTACTTTCGAAAGGTTATGCACCCGATCAGATCCAACGCTTTTTGCAAGAATTGGCCTGGCGTGAATATTTTCAGCGCGTTTGGCAAAATCTGGGCGATGACATGTTCGATGATATTCGCGTTAACCGCACTCCGTTATCGTCTTCGGCCCTTCCGTCGGCCATCGTCAATGCCTGCACCGGCATAGAAGCCATCGACCAAGGGATTGAAACACTTTACCGTACCGGATACATGCATAATCACTTGCGCATGTACACGGCCAGCCTTACTTGCAATATCGCCAAATCGTATTGGAAGCTTCCCTCACAGTGGATGTACTATCACCTGCTCGATGGCGACCTGGCCAGCAATACCTGTAGCTGGCAATGGGTAGCCGGTAGTTTTTCGTCGAAAAAATATTATTGCAATCAAGAGAACATCAATAAGTATTGTCATACTCGCCAGCAACATACGCTACTCGACTTGGATTATAATGCATTGCCTCAACTGGAGTGCCCGCCCCTTTTACAAAAAACCGAGCGCCCTTCTCTGATCACCGAGTTGCCAGGTACTCCGCTACCCTCGATCGACCCTGCCTTGCCACTGCATGTGTTTCATCCGTACCATTTAGATCCGGCCTGGAGATCTGACGAACCCGCCAATCGGGTTCTGTTACTGGAACCCTCACATTTCAAGGAACACCCCGTTAGCAAGAAAGTAATTGATTTTATTATGGCACTTGCCGAAAATATAGAAGGCATTCAAGTGTTTTGCGGCGAGTTCAGCGATATTCCTTTTGCGTACCAGGTGCCAGCGATCCACACACGTGAGCACCCCTCTTACCAACATATACCGGGCATCAAGGACGCACGCGACTGGATGTTTCCGGAAGTAACGCGCTTTTACCCCTCTTTCTTCGGCTTTTGGAAAAAGGCCGGTCACCATCTCAAGTCACTGAAGGCCGCCTCGTTGCAAACTGCCGCTTTTCATTGAGTAACGCTTAATGGCATCGATCGCCTTTCTAATGTTATCTTTGTGAAAAGAAATGTATGGATACCAAGCGAGCGATCGATAGTTTAACCCTTATGACCGAGTTGGTGCTTCCCAATGACACTAACCTCTTTGGCAATTTGATGGGAGGAAGACTCATGTACTGGATGGACATTGCCGCAGCCCTGGCAGCCCAAAAACATTGCAACGTTCCCTGTGTAACCGCGTCGGTCGACAATATCTCGTTCGAAAACCCCATCAAACTGGGCAATACCGTGCACATAGAAGCAAAGATCACCCGTGCCTTTACCAGTTCGATGGAAATTCATTTGCGCGTGTGGGGAGAAGATCTAATTCAACAGTATCGCTATAAGAGTAACGAGGCCTACTACACCTTTGTGGCGCTCGACCCCAATAGAAAACCTCGACCTGTTCCTGCCGTTATTGCCGAGACCGACGAAGAGAAGAAACTTTTCGAGGGCGCCCTTCGACGCAGGCAACTGCGGCTGATACTCGGAGGCAAGATGAAGCCGGATGATGCGGCTGAACTAAAAGCACTTTTTTTAAAAGACTAATTACCTGCCGATACGGCCAATCGGTGATGGCGCCCTTGTAACATAAATTCCTTACTCTGTTCAATGGCGTCCATGATCTGGTCCATGATCTGCTCGGCCGAGGCTTCGTAATCGATAGATAATGGGGCTTTGAATTGTACACTCAACCTGGTTCCTTTTTTCTTGAACCGCAGCCCCTTTTTATTGAAGGCACGCCAGAATCCACCGATCACCACCGGAATTACGATCGGCCGCACCTCCTTAATGATCAGCGCCGTTCCTTTTCTTCCAGGAGCAAAGGGCTTAGTGGTTCCCTGTGGAAAGGTAATGACCCAATTTCGATCTAGTGCCCGGGTTATCTTGCGCGTATCGGACGGATCTAACCCTCTGCGTACATCCTTGCCCTCGGCCCTCCAGGTTCTCTTTACAGTTATACCTCCGGCCAGCAAAAACAACCGCGACAGCAAATTATTTTTCATGGTCTCTACCGCCGCTACATAATTGACGCGGGTAAAGGGATTCAGCAAGTAGTAAGGCAATCCTAACCGATTACGCTTACCCCACTTGACCGCACAGAAAATGTGAAAGAAGGTGATGACGTCGGCAAAATACGTTTGATGGTTGCTGACGAAGAGTACTTTTTGTTTCGGCAAATTTTTAAGATGCTCCGTGCCGCTGATCGTTAGACGATTGACCCAGGCAAGTCCCGGATAACTGGCCAGCCCCACCACCAAAAAAACGAATTTTCGGATGGGATTAAACTTGATCGCTCTGCTGAGAATGGATGCCATGTTGTAACTACTGGTCAACAAATATAACAAGCCCGGCGCTATTGCTTAAAACAAAAGGCTGCCTCTTTCGAGACAGCCTTTTGATCTACGTGAACAAGAGAACTTATTCGGGAGCTTTTTCTTCTCCGCCCTCTTGCATTTTTTTCTTGAGATCGGCCAGTACACCCAGGTCGCCCAATGTGGCTTTTTCAACTTTACCCTGAATGTTCTTGACGGCCTTCTTGGTCTTTTCTGCATCAGCACGCACCTCTTTCTTGGCTTGTTCTGCCTCTTCTTCTTTTCCTTGCTCCCAAATGCGTGTATGAGAAAGTACGATACGCTTTTCGTTGCGATCGAATTCAATGACCATAAAAGAAGCGGTCTCGTCGGCAGCGATGCTCTTGCCATCTTGTTTGGCCAAGTGACGATTAGGAGCGAATCCTTCGAGTCCAAAAGGCAACTGTACGGTAGCCCCTTTGTCATCGCGACGAATTACCAACCCTTCGTGGAGCGTTCCGATAGCAAAGGTCTCTTGCAACTGATTCCAAGGATCTTCTTCGAGTTGCTTATGTCCCAATTGCAGCTTACGGTTGTCCTTGTCGATACCCAAGATCATCACATCGATGTGCTGACCAACCTTGGTATACTCGGTGGGGTGATTGAAACGCTTGAGCCAGCTTAGATCGCTGATATGGATCATTCCACCGATGCCGGGCGCCAACTCTACGAATACACCATAGTTGGTGATATTCTTGACAAGTCCGTCGTGACGGCTTCCT
The DNA here is from genome assembly GCA_044351575.1 of Chitinophagaceae bacterium. Lineage (GTDB taxonomy): Bacteria > Bacteroidota > Bacteroidia > Chitinophagales > Chitinophagaceae > JJ008. The sequence goes on along the minus strand of JBILFN010000001.1, from coordinate 23,317 downwards.
TCGGGGAATTTAACTTCGATATCATTCCAGGGATCGGCCGTGAGCTGCTTGATCGACAAGCTCATCTTACGGCTGTCTTTATCGAGGGTTACGATCTTGGCTTCGTGCTCATCGCCGAGCTTAAAGAATTCTTTGGCATTGATGGGAGTATTGGCCCACGTGATCTCCGATACGTGCACCAACCCTTCTACACCAGCTTGAATTTCGAGGAACGCGCCATAGTCTTCGATGTTCACTACGCGGCCTTTGACCACATTTCCTTCGGCGATAGCATCGCCCAGCACATCCCAAGGATGTGGGGTGAGTTGCTTCAGACCAAGGCTGATGCGGCGCTTCTCGTCATCGAAGTCGAGTACCACCACATTGATCTTTTGATCGAGCTTGAGTACTTCGGAAGGATGAGAGATACGTCCCCATGAGATGTCGGTGATGTACAACAGTCCGTCGAGACCACCCAGGTCCATAAAGGCACCAAAATCGGTGATGTTCTTTACGGTTCCTTCTAGCACCTGGCCTTTTTCGAGCTTGCTCATGATCTGAGCGCGCTGGGCCTCTATATCACTTTCAATAAGCGCCTTGTGCGAAACAACGGCGTTCTTGATGGCTTCGTTGATCTTAACGACCTTAAACTCCATGGTCTTACCCACGAACTGGTCGTAATCGGTAACAGGCTTAACATCGATCTGCGATCCGGGCAAGAAGGTCTCCATGCCGAATACATCCACGATCAATCCTCCTTTGGTCTTGGAGGTAACAGTACCTGTAATAACCTCTCCGGTCTTGTGCACCTCTACGATACGCTCCCATGCACGAGTAATACGAGCCTGACGGCGACTGAGGTTCAAATGTCCGTCGCGGTCTTCTTTTTCTACGATCATTACCTCTACCTCATCACCAATGGCGAGGGCAGGCAGGTCGCGAAATTCATTAAGAGAAATAAGTCCGTCGCTCTTGAATCCGATGTTCAGGACCACGTCGGTCTTGGTAAGACCAACAACGATTCCTTTGATCAGTTCTCCGTCGCTCAATTGAACGAAGGTGTTCTCGTACACTTTGTGATACTTCTCTTTCTCTGCGTCGGAGTACGAGGTTACATTACGCTTATCGACACTCCAGTCAAAATCATCATGAGCGCTGGAAACACTCGACACAGGTGCTGTTGTTGTCGCTGCAGCGGCGGCCGATAATTCGGTAGCCTGCTCCTGTGCATCAGCGTTTAGTTGTTTGGGAATTTTGTTTTCAAACATGATATCGTTCCCGAGGGTTTTATTTCGGGGTGGCAAAGATACGGCTATTATCGCTATTTTCACTAAAAATCGACCCTTGCTTTACGCCTCCATAAAGCTTGCCGGAAGACTGGCAATCAAGATATTATGCAGACGCATCCGCATCAGCGATCCGGGAATGCTCAAGCGCCGTGGCCCCATGCTTTTGGCGGTCAATCATCCCAACTCCTTTTTGGATTCCATCTTACTCGATCTGCTCTTTGAAGCCCCTGTCTGGGCCCTGGCCCGAGGAGATGCCTTTCGCAATAAAACCCATGCTCGTTTATTACGTAAACTGAACATACTGCCCGTATACCGCAGCAGCGAGGGCGTCTCGAACCTAAGCATCAACTATCAAACCTTTGATGCGTGCGTGGCCCTTTTTCGACAAGATCAAATTGTGACCATCTATAGCGAAGCACGCTGCGTAAACGAGTGGCACTTGCGTCCATTAAAGAAAGGAACGGCCCGCTTGGCCATACAGACCTGGGAAGCGGGTATACCTCTTACCGTAGTACCCGTTGGCCTCAACTACAGTTCGTTTCGCAGCATTGGAAAAAACGTAGACATCAATATCGGCGAACCTATTCACGCCTACGATGTTCCAGCAGATACGACCGATGGACAACGCCTGAACGCATTTAACCAGCTGCTGCTGCAACGACTACAGCCATTAGTGTATGAGATCGACAAGCACGATAAGCCTATGCTTGAAAAAAAACTAGGCGTTGCAGTTTCGCCTTTCGAAAAGATCGTTTGGTATGTACCGGCGCGGGCCGGCCAGCTTTTTCACTGGCCACTGTACAAACCCATTCAAAAGATAGCCTTGCATTATTTCGATAGAACGGGCCACTACGATTCGGTAGTCAGCAGCTTACTGCTCTTGCTATATCCGGTCTATTTACTGTTGATGTGCGGACTGCTTTGGTGGAGCACGCATTCTATTTATGCCGCACTGGCCCTGCTGATCGCCGCTCCGTTTTGTGCCTGGTGCCGGGTACGCATCAAACCCCAGTTCGACCATCGGTGAGCGAGGGCCCCTTTGTGGCCGCGCTCGCTATAGCGCGAGCGGCCAGCATTCCACTACTCCAGGCATGTTGAAAATTAAATCCACCGGTAATGCCGTCCACGTCCATGACCTCCCCGGCAAAAAAAAGAGAAGGTACTTTCTTGCTCATCATGGTAGATGGGTCGATAGCCGATAAGGCTACCCCGCCCGCTGTTACAAATTCTTCCTTGAACGTGGTCTTTCCCTCTATGTGAATGGACATATCGGTGAGCAGACGTATCAGCTGATTTTCTTCTCGACGAGAAAGGTCGGCCCATCGTCGATCGGCCGGGATGCCGGCTTGCGACAAAAAGAATTCCCACAATCGCTGGGGAATCGCCTGCAATTTTCCGTTGGTCATCTTTTGAGCAGGGTGAAGTCTTCGCTGATCGGCAAAGAAAACCGAGATCGATGCAGCGGTCTGATCAGATCGGCCCAGCCAATTGAGCTGAATATCGAAGCTATAGTTTCTTGCAGCTAACTCACGAGCCCCATAGGCACTCAACTTCAACACGGCCGGACCACTCAATCCCCAATGGGTAATGAGCACAGGGCCCGTCTGTATCAGTTTGGTGCCACTAAGCTTTACACTTACGTGTGGTACCGATACCCCCTGTAAAGAGACCAATGGATGCGTGGGTGCGTTGAAGGTAAAAAGAGAGGGAACCGGCGCTTCGATACTATGCCCCAGTTGTCTGATCCAGTCGAAAGAGGCTGACTGCGTAAATCCGCCGCAGGCAATGCAACAGAAGTCGGCTTCGATCGACTCTCCCTGCTGGGTGTGCACGATCAAGGGGAACGACCGCACTGATGCTCCCGTTTCTATATGGTGTACCCCGGTTTTTAATCTGATATCGACCCCATAGAGGGCCGCCTCTTGCAGCAAAACATCGATAATGGTTTGAGAGCTGTCCGTTACGGGAAACATCCTGCCATCGAGTTCTGTTTTCAATTGCACCCCTCTGGACGCGAACCAATCGATGGTATCGGTGGTAAAAAAAGAATGCAGGTAGCGCTTTACGAATTGCGCGCCACGCGGATAATATCCGGGAAGGTCCTGTCGTTCGAAACAGGCATGCGTCACATTGCAACGACCCCCTCCGCTTATCTTGACCTTTGCCAATAATTTGTTCGACTTCTCAAGCAAGATCACTTGCAGTGATGGAGCCAGCCTTGCAGCATTGACCGCACAGAACAACCCGGCGGCCCCGCCCCCGATCACGACCAGTCTTTGCTGTGCGGGTAAACTCATAGCGGTAGCCGTACGATTAAGTTATGTAGTAAATAAATTGGCGTTGGCCTTCTCGGCCGCTTCAATGCCGGTGTAATCCGATAAGATATCGGCGCGATCTTTTTGAACGCATACATCATGCTCAAAATGAACGGAAGGCTTACCATCCTTGGTGCGAACGGTCCAACCATCAGAGGCGGTGTAGACTTCTTTCTTTCCCAAATTGATCATGGGCTCAATGGCCAACACCACCCCCTCCTTTAATTTAGGACCCGTTCCTCTTTTTCCATAGTTAGGCACCTGGGGATCTTCGTGCAGGTCTCGGCCCAACCCATGACCGACCAATTCGCGAACCACGCCATATCCGTATTTCTTTTCGGTGTGCGCCTGAATGGCGAACGAGATATCTCCTACCCTATTTCCGGCCACTGCTTTTTCTATGCCCTGGTAGAGCGACTCCTTGGTTACCTTGATCAGCTGCATCACCTCGGGCCCCGGATCGCCAATAGCGAAGCAATAGGCATGATCGCCGTGCCATCCCTGGTAAAAGGCGCCGATATCGACCGATATGATGTCGCCTTCCTTTAGCTCGTTCTTGGTCGGAAAGCCATGAACGACCACGTCATTGACAGACAGACAAGAATTATAGGGATACCCATGATAATTTAGAAACGAGGGAATGGCTCCATTGTCCCGAATAAAAGTACCGATCAGTTGATCGAGCCACAATGTGGTAATGCCCGGACGAAGCACGTGTGCCACTTCGGTGAGGGCACGACTTACCATCAGGGCCGACTGACGCATACATTCGATCTCTATGGCAGATTTGATGATCATGGCTGCAAATATCTTCTAAAAAAATAAAACCCGGCCGTTTTACCGACCGGGCTTAGCTATTCACAAAACAATGTTTTACATGTCGACGGGTGCTGAAGCCTGACGACCTTGAATACGACCGCTTTTCATAAGACCATCGTATTGACGCATCAACAATTGTGTTTCGATCTGCTGTAAGGTATCGAGTATTACGCCCACCATAATCAACAGCGAAGTACCTCCAAAGAAAGTGGAGAACTGTTGAGTAACACCCAATCGCTCGGCGATACCGGGCAAAATTCCTACCAGCGCCAGTAAGATGGCACCAGGAAAAGTAATACGATCCATAATAGCGCCGATGTAATCAGCCGTCGGCTGTCCGGGTTTAACGCCGGGCACGAATCCGTTATTCTGTTTTAGATTATCGGCGATCTGCTTAGGATTAAAAATAAGGGCCGTATACAAGAACGTAAAACCGATCACGACCACCGAGTAGATGATCATGTACCAAATATTACTTTGGTCGGTGATCGCCTGTAGAAACGCATTATTCTGCGTATTGTAATTGGCGAAAATGGTAGGGATAAAGATAATGGCCTGTGCAAAGATGATAGGCATTACACCGGCACTGTTGACCTTAAGAGGCAAGAACTGACGGGCTCCGCCAAACTGACGACTGCCCACGATCTGCTTGGCATAATTGACAGGAACTTTTCGAACACCCTGTACCAGCAAGATACATCCCATAATAATGGCGATCAGGATGGCCATCTCAACGATAAAGACCAGTATTTGTCCATTACGAACCGACTTGGCACTCAACTCTTGTAAGAATGATTGAGGAAGACGGGCCAAGATACCGATCATGATGATCAGTGAGGTTCCGTTACCAAGTCCCTTGTCGGTGATCTTCTCTCCCATCCACATTACGAACAATGTACCGGCGGTAAGCACCACTACGGTAGTAAGCCAGAAGTAGGGAGCAAAGCCGGCAATGATGCCGCCACCCTGTTGGGTCAATCCTTGCAGATAGGTTACATAAGCAGAGGCTTGCAATAAAGTAACAATAACGGTAAGGTAACGCGTGTATTGATTGATCTTCTTTCTTCCGCTCTCCCCTTCTTTTTGCATCTTCTGAAAGCGTGGCACCAGAACGGTCAACAGCTGTACGAAGATAGAGGCAGAGATGTAAGGCATAATACCCAGCGCAAAGATGGAGGCTTGATTAAAGGCTCCACCGGAGAAGGCATCGATCAGACCCAAAATACCAGTGCTGTTCTCGGCAGTGGCCGATAATTTGACCGGATCGATACCGGGCAGGGCAATGTGTGCTCCTATCCGATAGATAGTGATCATCAGCAATGTAAAAAGGATCTTGCCGCGCAACTCCTCGATGCTCCAGATATTCTTTAGTGTTTGAAAAAAATTCTTCACGGGGCTATGGGTGTTTTAGTCCGCTAATTTATTTTACGATCTCTACCGTTCCGCCGGCAGCTTCTACAGCAGCCTTGGCCTTTTCGCTGACAGCATTGATACGGAAACTGTATTTCCCTTTCAGCTCTCCATTACCGAGCAACTTTACCAGATCGGTCTGGGCAATTAGTCCGTTGATGTACAGATTCTCGAGCGAAAACTCGGTGATGTTATACTTGGCAGCCAACTGCTCGATCTGTCCGAGGTTTAATACTTTGTAAGAAACGCGATGGGGATTCTTGAATCCGCGCTTGGGAACCCGGCGCTGGATAGGCATCTGGCCTCCCTCGTGGGCCATCTTGCTTTTGAAACCGGTACGGCTTTGCGCACCTTTAGTTCCTTTGGTAGACGTACCTCCGTGTCCGGAGCCATCTCCGCGGCCGATACGTTTTGTCTTGTGAGTAGCTCCTTTGGCGGGCTTTAATTGATGAAGTTTCATGGCTTTTATTGTTTACTTATCGCCCCGAAAGCGATTTGGAACGGGGCTCGCTTAATAATGGGAAGGACCCTCGCGGGACCTGTCCGTTTACTTGGTTTCTTCTACTTTGACCAGGTGAGTTACTTTACGTACCATACCCAGCACCTGAGGCGTGGCCTCCAATTCGCGAGAAGAATTGGTTTTGTTAAGACCCAGAGCCTGCAGCGTCAACTTTTGGCGCTCGGGGCGATCGATGGGACTTTTGACCAATGTTACCTTTATCTTCTTCATGTTACTGATTTTATCCGTTAAATACTTTCTTGAGACCAATGGTACGGGTCTTGGCCACGTGGATCGGCTCGCGCAGTAAGGCCAGGGCCTTAAACGTAGCTTTTACCACATTGTGAGGATTGGCAGAACCCAATGACTTGGCCAATACGTCGGTTACACCGGCACTCTCGAGCACGGCGCGCATAGAACCTCCGGCAATTACACCGGTACCATGTGCGGCGGGCTTGATGAGCACTTTGGCAGCACCTTCTTTAGCCCACTGGTCATGAGGAACCGTTCCTTTCATAACCGGAACCTTGATGAGATTCTTCTTGGCATCTTCAATACCCTTGGTGATGGCTTCCTGCACCTCCTTGGCCTTACCCAGACCATGGCCAACCACGCCGTTTCCGTTACCAACTACCACAAGGGCAGAGAAACTGAATGCGCGTCCACCCTTCGTGGTCTTGACCACGCGGTTAATGGCCACCACTTTATCTTTCAGCTCCAGGTCACCGGCCTTCACTCTGTTTACATTGAGTTTTGACATGTATGTTTTTTTTGTCGTTGTTGATTGGGTTCAATTAGAACTGTAATCCTCCCTCACGGGCTCCATCGGCCACAGACTTTACACGTCCGTGATAGAGGTAGCCTCCGCGATCGAAAGTAACGTTGGCAATATTGAGCTCACCGGCCTTGCGCGCAATGGCTGCACCCACCAATTTGCTCTTCTCGATCTTGGATCCTTTCTGCGCGGCAATATCCTTGTCGCGAGACGAGGCCGAAGCGAGCGTCTGACCACTTATATCGTCGATCAGCTGCGCATAGATATCAGCGTTGCTGCGAAAGATCGAGAGACGGGGCTTGGTAGCCGTGCCGCTGATCTTGCGACGAATGCGGTAGCGTATGTTCTGTCTGCGCTGGGTTTTGAATTGTGGTGTCATCGATATAAAAATTTAAAATGGCGTGTTACTTATTATTTACCTGCTGCTTTTCCGGCCTTCTTGCGAACCACTTCGCCTACATAGCGTACCCCTTTACCCTTGTAAGGCTCGGGCTTACGCAAGCTGCGCAGTTTGGCGGCCACCTGACCGATCAATTGCTTATCGATTCCCTCGAGGGTAATGATGGGGTTCTGCCCTTTCTCCTGAGCCGTGGCCACCTTGATCTCTTTGGGCACTTCGAATATAATGTTGTGAGAATAGCCCAGCGTAAGATCGAGTACGTTACCGGCGTTAGACGCCTTGAAACCTACCCCGATCAACTCGAGCTTTCTTTCATAGCCCTGGGTAACGCCCTTCACCAGATTGGCTACCAGCGCACGGTAGAGTCCGTGCAGCGCACGATGACGGATCTGGTCCGTGGGGCGCACGAAGTTTACCTCTCCGTCTTTTACTTCGACCGTAATATCGCGATCGATGGACTGCTTAAGTTCACCTTTGGGACCCTTGACGGCGATCACATTGTCTTTACCGACCGTGATGGTTACACCCGAGGGAACTGCTACCGCTTTTTTACCTATACGAGACATAGTCAATTAATTTTTTAGTAAATGTGACAAAGTACCTCTCCTCCGACATTTTGTGCCTTGGCATCCTTGTCGGTCATCACACCCTTCGAGGTAGAAAGGATAGCGACACCCAAACCGGATTTTACTCTGCGAAAATCAGCGGGCTTCGCATACTGACGAAGACCGGGGCGGCTAATGCGCTCCATACGCTGAATGGCAGGTTGCTTGGTGTTGGGATCGTACTTTAAGGCGATCTTGATGACACCTTGCTTTGCATCATCCTCAAATTTGTATTTGAGAATGTAGCCCTGGTTGTAGAGGATCTCCGTCATACGCTTCTTAAGATTCGAAGCAGGAATGTCCACCACACGGTGACCTGCCATCTGGGCGTTACGGATTCTTGTTAGAAAGTCTGCTATAGGATCTGTTACCATAATTCGTTTTTTAAAGGATTACCAGCTTGCTTTTTTGAGCCCGGGGATCTTTCCATTGAGTGCCATGTCGCGCAGGGCCACACGAGATATGCCGAAGAAACGAACATACCCCTTGGGACGACCGGACAGTTGGCAACGATTTTTCAGACGCACTTTAGAGCCATTACGAGGCATTTCATCGAGTGCTTTCCAATCGCCGGCCTTTTTCAGTGCTTCGCGCTTGGCTGCGTAGTGCTCTACCATCTCCTCACGCTTGCGCTGTCTGGCTTTTACGGATGTTTTTGCCATGTTGTTGTACTATTTAATTAGTTGATTTAGCGTTTTTGAAAGGCATTCCCATCTCCTTGAGCAACTCATAGGCTTCCTGATCGGTGTTAGCCGTAGTTACAAAAGTGATGTCCATACCGGTTATCTTGTTCACCTTGTCGATGTCGATCTCGGGAAAGATGATCTGCTCCGTTACACCCAGTGTGTAGTTACCGCGTCCGTCGAACGACTTGTCGTTAACACCCTTGAAGTCACGCACACGGGGCAGTGCCACGGCGATAAGACGATCGAGGAACTCGTACATTCTGTTTCCACGCAGTGTTACTTTGGCACCGATGGGCATGTTCTTACGCAGCTTGAAGTTCGAGATGTCCTTCTTTGACATCGTTGGAACGGCCTTTTGACCGGCAATGGTAGTCAGCTCGTCGATGGCGATATCAATGGTCTTTTTATCGGATACCGCACCATTTACACCACGGTTGATGCATATCTTTTCGAGACGAGGGGCCTGCATAACGGTCTCGTAGTTGAACTTCTTGACCAAGGCAGGTACCACTTCCTGCTTATACTTGGAAGCCAATCTGGGGGTATAGGTTGTAGTACTCATATCTTTTCTCCTGATTTTTTAGAAACTCTGAGGGTCTTGCCATTCTCCCTTTCGCGCTTTACACGGGTGGGAGCCTTGGCCTTGGCATCCCATAACATCACATTGCTGATGCTGATAGGAGCTTCTTTCTTAACAATGCCGCCTTTGGTATTTTGTGCCGTAGGCTTAGAGTGCTTGGTGATGATGTTAACGCCCTCTACGATCACCTTTCCTTTTTCTACCAGCACTTCACGTACCGTGCGGGGTTTGGCCAGGTCTTTGTCGTCGCCGGCGATCACCACAACGGTGTCTCCCTTGCGGATGTTGAACTTGGCTTTGAATCTTGCTTTCATAATGTATTCGTTATAGGTTGTAACCCGTTGACAATTTTAAAGTACCTCAGGGGCCAGTGAAATAATTTTCATGTATCCTTTGTCGCGCAGTTCACGGGCAACAGGCCCGAAGATCCGCGTGCCGCGAGGCTCGTCCGATTGGTTAAGGATCACCACCGCATTATCATCGAAACGAATGTAAGATCCGTCCTTGCGACGCAGCTTATTGGTAGTGCGAACGATAACGGCCTTGGCCACTGTTCCTTTTTTGATACCGCCGGCAGGTAATGCATCCTTTATGGTCACGACGATCTTATCTCCGATTCGGGCATAACGCTGTCCGCTGTTACCTAGAACACGAATACAGAGCACCTCTTTGGCACCACTGTTATCGGCTACGTTCAACCGGCTTTCTTGTTGTATCATGCTAACTAATTTTAATAATTTACGTTGCGATCAGATATTACTTCACTTTTTCTACCACTTCGATCAGGCGCCACCGCTTGGTCTTGCTCAGCGGACGAGTCTCCATAATCTTTACCACGTCTCCGATGCTGCATTCGTTCTTGTCGTCATGCGCATGGAACTTGGTGGTTTTCTTTACGAACTTACCATAGATAGGGTGCTTTACCTTTCTTTCGACCGCAACGGTAATGGTCTTTGCCATCTTGTTGCTGGTTACGACACCGATCCTGGTCTTTCTTAAATTTCTGGCTTCCATGTTGGGGTTTTTATCAGGCTTGCTGTTGCTTTAACTTGATTTCGGTCTTGAGACGAGCGATATCACGACGCAGTCCGCGGATGGTCATGGGATTCTCGAGCGGAGAGATCGCATGAGCGAACTCGAGCTTCTTGAGTCGCTGTTGGTCTTCGGACAAACGGGCGCGAAGGTCTTGCTCGTTCATGCCGTGAATACTCTTTACAAATTCTGCTTTCTTAGACATCGTAATAAGCGTTTATCGGTTAGGCAGTGACCAGGTCACGGCGTACAATGAATTTAGTTTTGATGGGCAGTTTACCGGCGGCCAGCGATAAAGAGGCGCGGGCTACTTGCTCGCTCACTCCATCGACCTCGAACAAGATGCGACCGGGTTTCACTACCGCCGCCCAGAATTCCAGATTACCCTTACCCTTACCCATCCTCACTTCGGCGGGCTTGCGTGTAATTGGCTTGTCAGGGAAGATGCGGATCCATACATTACCCTCACGCTTCATCTCGCGGGTCAGCGCCTGACGGGCCGCTTCGATCTGACGATCGGTGATCCAATGCTGGTCCAGCGCCTTAAGGGCATACGATCCAAAGGCGATGGTAGCGCCACGCTTGGCATCACCCTTCATGCGCCCCTTTTGCATTTTTCTGTGCTTGGTTCTTTTTGGCTGTAACATGCTAGTCTATTTCAAGTTTCTTTAATCAAATGTTTATTAACCACGACGCTCTCTTCCACCGCGACCACGATCGCCGGCTCCTCCCCTTCTGTCATCGCGACGATCTCCACGTACCTCTTCGCGGCCTCCTCTGCGTTCACTCATGTCTGCCTTGCCACCCACGAAGTTGGGGTTGAGATCACGCTTGGCCAATACTTCACCTTTACAGATCCATACTTTGATACCGATCTTTCCATACACCGTCTGTGCGAACACATTGGCATAATCGATATCCATACGGAACGTATGCAGCGGTACACGACCTTGCTTGAACTCTTCGCTACGGGCGATCTCGGCACCGGCCAAACGACCACTTAATTTTATCTTGATCCCCTCGGCACCCATTCGGAGCGCAGAAGCGATGGCAAGTTTGGTAGCCCGCTTAAAGTTGATGCGGTTCTCGATCTGACGGGCAATATTGTCACCCACGATCATGGCGTCCAGCTCGGGACGACGGATCTCGAGAATGTTGATCTGCACATCTTCTTTACCGGTAAGCTTCTTAAGCTCTTCTTTGATGCGATCTACTTCTCCACCGCCTTTACCGATAATGATACCGGGCTTCGACGTGTGAATGGTAACGATCAGTTTACCCAGCGTACGCTCAATGACGATCTTAGAGATACCGCCTTTGTTGATACGCGCGTTGAGGTAAGCCCTGATCTTGTGATCTTCGATCAGCTTTCCGGCAAAATCTTTTCTGTTGCCGTACCAGTTAGACTCCCATCCGCGGATGATGCCTAAACGATTACCAATCGGATTTGCTTTCTGACCCATGTTTGGTGTAGGTTATTCGTTTGATGATTTAGATTCTTTTGTATCGACGATCACGGTCACGTGATTGCTACGCTTGCGAACACGGTAGCCACGACCCTGGGGAGCCGGACGCATTCTCTTGATGCTACGGGCGCCATCCACGAAAATGGTCTTGATGATCAACGCACTTTCATCGCCCCCTTCGTTCTTTTGTTTCCAATTGCTGATGGCACTCAGTACCAGTTTGCGCAGGGGAACGGCGGGGTGCTTGGGATTGAACTCCAGTTGCGCCAGCACTTTCTCTACTTTTTGGCCACGGATCATGTCGGCCAACAAGCGCATCTTGCGGGGCGAAGTGGGATAATTTCTCAGTTTAGCTACTGCTTCCATGATAATTAGTTTCTTAGGATTACGCTTCTTTTTTAGAGTGACCTTTGAACTGGCGGGTCGGGGCAAACTCACCCAACTTGTGACCCACCATAAATTCGGTTACATACACGGGGATAAACTTGTTGCCATTGTGAACGGCAAAGGTGTGTCCCACGAAATCAGGACTGATCGTAGAGCGACGGCTCCAGGTCTTGATAACTCCTTTTTTGGTCTTGCCGTCATTCATGGCCACCACTTTCTTCTCGAGATGGGTAGCGATATAAGGTCCTTTTTTGATCGAACGAGCCATATTGATTGTCGTTGTGTTAGAAAATTATTTACTCAGTTTTTTTCCGTTCTTGCGCTGGATGATCAGTTTGTCGCTGGACTTACCCACCGTACGTGTCTTAAGACCACGAGAGTATTGACCGTTTCTGCTGCGAGGCTGACCTCCGGAGGCCTTACCCTCACCACCACCCATCGGGTGATCGACAGGGTTCATGGCTACCCCGCGGTTACGGGGACGAATTCCTTTCCAGCGGTTGCGACCGGCCTTACCCATGCTCTGCAAACTGTGATCGCTGTTGCTGACCACCCCTACGGTGGCATAGCAATCGATCAACACCTTGCGAAGTTCTCCGCTGGGCATTTTAAGTACGGCGTAACGATCTTCCTTATTCGAAAGTTGTGCAGAAGAACCGGCACTGCGAGCGAGTTTACCGCCCTGACCGGGTTGCATTTCTATGTTGTGTACATTGGTACCGAGTGGCATGTTGCGCATAGGAAGGGCATTGCCAACCTCGGGAGCCACATTGGCACCACTTTCTACGTTGGCACCCACTTGCAATCCCTGAGGAGCCAGGATGTAACGCTTTTCGCCATCGGCATAGACCAATAGGGCAATAAAAGCCGTACGATTCGGATCGTATTGGATAGATTCAACCGTTGCAACACCGGCCTTATTGCGCTTAAAATCGATAATGCGGTACTTCTTCTTGTGTCCGCCGCCACGATAACGCATCGAAAGATGTCCCGATGAGTTACGGCCACCGGTACGTGGCTTGGCCTCGATCAGACTTTTCTCCGGTTCATTGGTGGTTACCTCCGCATACGCATTGCCGATTCTCCAGCGGGTACCAGCGGTGATAGGTTTGAATTTACGTAGTGCCATACTTCTTTTTTTTATTCAACATTAGCGGCTGTTGAGGCCATTCTTTTTTTAATTAGATCGTTGCGTACAGATCGATATTCTCTCCTTCGGCAACAGTTACGAATGCTTTTTTATAGGCAGGCTTGCGACCCGATACGACACCGCTCTTGGTAAAACGGCTCTTGTGCTTTCCGGGCACCACCGACGTATTAACATTGGTGACCGTAACGCCATAAAAACTCTCGACCGCTTTTTTGATCTCGAGTTTGTTAGCCTTGCGAGCTACTTTAAAAGCATAACGACGCAGCTTTTCCTGTTGGGCATTGGCCTTCTCGGTCAGGATGGGCTTGATCAGTATTTCAGAAAGTCTCATGTCTACTTAATTTATTCAGTTAATTAGGCCTCGGCAGTTTCGTCCTCGGCAAATATCTTGGCAGCGCTCTCGGTCATGACCAGCACTTCTGAGTTTACGATATCGTAGGTATTGATATCGCTCAACAACACCCCCAATACGGAGGGCACGTTGCGCAGCGAACGCTCCACGTTATCGTTATACTCTGGAGAAACAAAAAGCGTCTTTTTATCGGCCACTTTGAGGTTACCCAAGATCTCCATGAACTGCTTGGTTTTGGGAGTCTCCATAGCGATGTCTTCGACTACTACGATCGCCTTTTCTTGTGCCTTATAGCTGAGGGCAGAGATCTTGGCCAGGTCTTTAACCTTACGGTTTAGCTTAATGTCATAGCTGTGAGGCTTGGGTCCAAAGATGGTACCACCGCCTTTGTACAGAGGGTTACGGATATTACCCTTACGGCTTCCGCCGGTACCCTTTTGCTTGTGGAGCTTACGGCTGGCTCCTTTCACTTCGGCGCGGGTCTTTACCTTGTGCGTACCTTGACGCTGTGCAGCGAGATATTGCTTTACGGCCAGGTAGATCACGTGATTGTTGGGAGCCGCACCAAAGATCTCCTCTGGTAATTCTACCGAACGACCGGTAGCGCTTCCTTTAGTATTTAAAACTTCGATTTTCATTTTCGTATCAGTTTTTCAGCGCGCGAAGGCGAACTTATTTTTGAATGAGTACAATTGAACCGTTGTGACCTGGAACAGATCCGCTGACCAGAATGTAATTTTTGTCGGCGAAGATCTTGACCACTTTGAGGCCCTTCATCTTAACGCGATCGTTACCCATACGACCCGCCATGCGCATTCCTTTCATAACGCGGCTGGCATCAGAGGAGTTACCCAACGATCCGGGAGCACGCTGACGATCGTGTTGACCATGCGACTGCTGTCCCACACCGGAGAATCCATGACGCTTGACCACGCCCTGAAAACCTTTACCCTTGGTAGTACCCACCACTTCGATGGTCTCACCTTCGGCAAAAATGTCTACGGTAACGGTCTCGCCAATGTTCTTGGCAATAGAAAAATCACGAAACTCTTTCGAGAAACGCTTGGGAGATGTTTGGGCTTTGGAGAAGTGATTGATGGCAGCGCTGGAGGCGTTCTTTTCTTTTTTCTCGCCAAAAGAAAGTTGTAAGGCGCTGTACCCGTCTGTGTCTTTCGTCTTGACCTGGGTCACGACACAGGGTCCTGCTTCAATGATAGTGCAGGCAGTTTGTTTTCCGGTGGGATCGAAGATGCTGGTCATTCCGACCTTTTTCCCAATAATACCTTTCATGATCGTAGGTTTAGTGCCTGCAAGGTTATTGGGACAATTCGAACCGGTTGCGATTCGAACTTCAATCCCCGTTTGCCACCGACCTTTTCCTTTCTGGGGAAGTACCGGCAGTAAACAAACCCTGAATGGCTTGTTTTATGTTAAAAAGCCAGCGCTCTTTTTTTGATGATGCATCGCAGCATCAATTGAGAGATGGCCAATTTTCAAAATCTGTTTTTTATAAGAGCTGGAGAGATGCGACCTCTCGTTACGCAAGCGATGCAGGTGTTACTGAAACACGCGCATCGCAAAAGACCTGAACTACGCTTTGATCTCAACTTCTACACCACTGGGCAAATCGAGTTTGCTCAGGGCATCCACCGTGCGGCTGGTAGACGTGTAAATGTCCAGCAAACGCTTGTGGGTGGCCAGTTGAAACTGCTCACGGCTTTTCTTGTTCACGTGCGGCGAACGCAGTACAGTAAAGATCTTGCGACGAGTAGGCAGAGGAATAGGTCCTGTTACCACGGCACCGGTGCCACGCACCGTTTTAACGATCTTATCGGCAGATTTATCTACCAAATTGTGATCGTAAGACTGCAATTTTATTCTGATTCGCTGCGACATGAAGTTTTTCCCATTTTCTTTAGGGGATGCAAAGGTAAGGGAGAAGTCCGTATCTGCCAAATAGTTAGTGGCTATTTTTCGGGATCCCTGCCAGGGAATCTCACCGACCACACCAAAAATGAGTGTCCAATTATAATACTATGATAAACAACGCTATAATTCGATTTGCCGGCCACAGCGCGCGCCTCATCCGCAAGTTCGATGACACAGGTAGCCCCTCCTACAATTGCCAAGGGTCGGCTCGTGGGTAAGCGAAGCCCTTTGTACAACGGCGCCAGAAAAATCGAGGAGCGAACCGTAAAAGCCGCCGTGTATTTTTTAAACGAGGCCGGGCATAAAGGCAGGCGGTAATTCGGCGGCTTAGGTGAGCGATTCGATTTTTAGCCGTTGCACATCCAGGCAAGCGAGCCCACGAGCCGACCCTTGCACATCCAGGCAAGCGCACCCACGAGCCGACCCTTGCACATCCAGGCAAGCGCACCCATGAGCCCGCCCCGTTGTTCAGTGTGGCGAGCACAAAAAAAGACCGCCCAAAGAGCGGTCTTGATCTAATGTGAAAAGTACGATTAAGCATTCACCTTGCCCTTCACCTTCGCGATCACCTCTTCGGCAATGTTGTTAGGCGCGGGAGCATAGTGAGAGAATTCCATGGTAGAGGAAGCACGTCCTGAGCTCAGAGAGCGCAGCTGCGTTACATATCCGAACATTTCGCTTAGGGGCACCTTGGCCTTGATAACCTGGGCACCGGCGCGGCTGTCCATTCCTTCCATCATACCCCGGCGACGGTTCAGGTCTCCGGTTACATCTCCCATGTATTGGTCGGGGGTTACCACTTCTACTTTCATGATAGGCTCCAGCAATACCGGCTTGGCTTTGCGGGCTGCCTCGCGGAATCCCTGCTTGGCACAAAGTTCGAACGACATAGAGTCGGAGTCTACCGCGTGGAAGCTACCATCGAATACACGGATCTTCATGTTCGCCACAGGATAGTTGGCCAGCACACCCGTTGTCATCGCTTGCTCGAATCCTTTCTGAATAGCAGGCACGAATTCACGGGGAATGGACCCTCCGAAAAGATCATTGACAAATTGGTAATGTTTATCGGGGTTCTCAGTTTGCCATTCCGCATCGACTGGACCTAAATTAAAGACGATATCGGCAAACTTACCGCGACCACCCGTTTGCTTCTTGAGTGTCTCGCGATGCTCGACCGTATTGACGAATGCTTCTTTATAGGCAACCTGAGGAGCTCCTTGGTTTACCTCTACCTTAAACTCGCGACGCATACGATCTACGATGATCTCGAGGTGCAGCTCTCCCATTCCACGCAGAATGGTTTGACCGGTTTCCTCGTCGGTATTCACGCGCAGTGTAGGATCTTCTTCGACCAGCTTGGCAATGGCCATACCCATTTTATCTACGTCGGCTTGGGTCTTGGGTTCTACGGCTACCGCAATTACCGGCTCGGGAATAAACATGTTCTCGAGTGTAATAGGATGGTTCTCGTCGCACAGGGTATCTCCGGTCTTGATCTCTTTAAAACCAACCGCAGCCCCGATATCTCCGGCCTCGATAAAGTCAATTGGATTTTGTTTGTTGGCGAACATCTTCATGATACGACTGATACGCTCTTTCTTGCCACTGCGCACGTTCAGCACGTACGAACCGGCATCAAGACGACCGGAGTAAGCACGGAAGAACGCCAGACGACCCACAAAAGGATCGGTCATGATCTTAAAGGCAAGGGCCGCAAAAGGCTCCTTGGGATCGGCCTTACGGGTCAACTCCTCGCCAGTATCGGGATTGGTCCCTTTTGTATCGGGAATATCGATAGGAGAAGGCAGGTAGCGACAAACCGCATCGAGGGCCGTTTGCACACCTTTATTCTTAAATGAAGAACCACACATCATAGGAACGATCGAAAGATCGATCGTAGCCTTGCGGATCGCTTCGTGAATCTCGGCTTCGGAAATGCTGTTGGGATCTTCGAAGAATTTCTCCATGAGGGTATCATCATATTCGGCAACAGCCTCTACGAGAGACGCTCTCCACTCCATGGCTTCATCTACCATGTCGGCGGGTACGTCGATCTCATCGAAGGTCATCCCCTCAGTTTCGGCATGCCAGATGATCCCTTTCATCTTGATCAGGTCGACCACTCCCTTGAAATTATCTTCGGCGCCTATGGGAAGTTGCAGCGGAACGGCCTTTGAACCCAGCATTTCTTTTACCTGCTTGACCACATTCAGAAAGTCAGCACCGGCGCGGTCCATCTTATTGACGAAACCAATGCGGGGAACACCGTAACGGTTGGCCTGACGCCATACGGTCTCCGACTGGGGCTCAACGCCATCCACGGCAGAGAACAAGGCGATGAGTCCGTCCAGCACACGCATGGAGCGCTCCACCTCTACGGTAAAGTCCACGTGTCCGGGCGTATCGATAATGTTGAAATAGTAAGGCTTGGTGTCGGCAGTATTCTTTCCCTTGTCGGTAGGAAAGTTCCACTTACAGCTCACCGCGGCAGAGGTAATGGTGATACCTCTTTCTTTTTCCTGCTCCATCCAGTCGGTGGTAGCGGCACCTTCGTGCACCTCTCCAATGCGATGGATCATACCGGTGTAGCGAAGAATTCGCTCAGTGGTAGTGGTCTTACCGGCATCGATGTGCGCGGCGATACCGAAATTGCGTTGATACTTTAAGTCTGCCATGATCGTTGAATATGAATTTTAAGGCCGCAAAGGTAGGGGAAAAACCATAAAAAAACCCCGCCGGGGCGGGGTTGCTGAATTATATGTAAGGAAACCGTTTTCGGGATTACTTTTTCTTGCCCAGGGGAGCGGCAATTCCGATGGCATGTTGAAAATGATAATTGGCCGTTTCGTTGGTAACCGGAACGCGATAGGTAGAGGTAACCACCACACTGGCGTCACCCAGGATATTCAATTTAAGTCCCAGACCGGCAGGTAGAAATGCGCCGTAGTGAACATCGAATTTATGCATGCCCACACCCATTATCAGGTAAGGTTGAACATAATATTCGTCGGTGGTCATCATGGCATTGAGGGTAGCACTGAACTCCAGCAGGGTACCATTCTTGGTGATGTTGCGACCAGGCATGGGATAACGGAGTCCGGAAACACCCAGCATAGCGTTGAACGACATACGGTCACGCATTTGCTTGTAGTAGTTGACGGCAAATCCTGAATTCATCTCGGCCATCCGTGCAAAGGTCTTTTCGTTGATCACGGTGTTCAATGAGGTAGAACGGATTCGCTGCGCAGAGGCAAAATCATTCAGAAAAAAGCTAAATCCAATGGACTTGCCGCTTTGAGCCTGTGCCACAGATACCAGCAGACATCCGGCTATGATCAGATTAAAGAACTTCTTCATAGAGAGATAGTTTGGGTTTATACCCTACAAAAATAACGGGTAAGATCTACATGTTAAAATAAAAATATTTAGCCAAACCCGACCCCCTAAAACCCCGTTTTTAAAAGAGCGAAGAAGAGCTTACCTTTCTGCTCATGTTTGCGTATCGATTTGTAGGCCCATTGCTGCGACTTTTGGCAATATCGTTGACCGGACTGCTGTCTTGTGCCGCAATGGCCCAACAAAGCTACCAGCGACCAGCCGTGATAGATCAAAAAAAGGCGTACAAAGCACTGGTTCGTAATGACCCCGAGCAACAACTGGTCGAGCTGAGAACCTACACGGCGGAACTGGTCTACGATATTCGCTATGCAACGGCCAACAACTTTACGGGACAAGCCCTGTACCCGACCGAAACTAGGGTTTGCTATTTGCGCAAACCGGCCGCCGAGGCCTTGTCGAGGGTTGCGGCCTCGCTTCGACAAAAAGGATGGGGATTGAAGATCTTTGACGCCTACCGACCTTTCGGTGTCACCGAGTTATTTTGGCGTATGATCGGTGACGAGCGCTATGTAGCCAACCCCGCCAAAGGCAGTGGGCACAACCGGGGCATTGCGGTTGACCTGACCTTGATCGACCTGAATACGCAGCAAGAATTGGAAATGGGTACCGGCTTCGATAATTTTTCTGACACCGCACATCACAGTTTTACCGCCCTTTCGGCCCAGGTGTTGCAACACCGAAGGGTATTGAGAGAAGCAATGATGGCGCAAGGATTCATGCCGCTCGAGACCGAGTGGTGGCACTATTCCCTTCCTGATGGCGCACGGTTTCCGCTGCTCAATATCCCATTTAAAAAATTAGAACGATAATGTAGCTATGCCAAAATGCGCGGGATCTGCTGCTCTCGAAGCATCAGATCGGCCAGCACAATGGCGGCAACGGCCTCTATAACGACCGGAACCCTTAGCGCAATGCAAAGATCATGACGTCCGTTGATCACAAAATCTTCTTGCTCTCCACGCTGTGTATTGAAACTTCGTTGCTCTTTAGGTGTAGAAGAAGTTGGTTTTACCGCCACGCGAAAGACCAGTTCATTTCCGTTGGTCAAGCCGCCCACGATACCGCCGGCATGGTTAGTGCGGGTGGTGCCGGTGCTGTCTTCGATCGCATCATTATGTTGGCTGCCCAATAGTTTGGATGCGGCAAACCCGGTGCCAAATTCTATGCCACGTATGGCAGGAACAGCAAAAACAGCATGCGCCAGCAACGACTCGGTAGCATCGAAAAAGGGCTCTCCCAATCCTATTGGAAGTCCATTGATGCGACACTCAACGATACCCCCTACGCTGTCGTTTTGTGCCATGGCATACGCTATACCCTGCTCGATATCGGGATGGCCACCCACTTCGATAAGAGTGGCTTTGATTTGAACAGCACGCAGCAACTTTTTGGCAATGGCACCGGCGGCCACCAGCGGCAAGGTAAGTCTGCCGCTAAAATGACCGCTGCCACGATAGTCTTCGAAACCACCGAACTTTTTGGCAGCCACAAAATCGGCATGCCCCGGACGAGGAATGCTTCGTTGCTTTTCGTAATCGCTGCTGCGGGTATTCTTGTTCTCGAAATAGATGAGCAAGGGAGCGCCTGTTGTCTTTCCTTGAAACAAACCACTTTTAAAATATGGGCGATCTTCTTCGGCACGAGGGGTGGTGCCTAATCGCTGCCCACCTTTTCTGCGCTCGATATCGGCTAACAGATCGTCTGGGCTCAACGAAAGACCCGCCGGGCATCCATCGATCAAAATACCCACTGACTCGCCGTGCGATTCACCGAAGATCTTTATACTAAAAAGTTGACCGAACGTATTCACGTCTTTCTCAATTAAAATCAGGTAAAGATAAGGAGGCTCCCAGCAACGAGAGGTCCGCAAAAAAAGAGGGGTACGATTTTTTTATCGCTTCGGCACCAACTAGATTGGTTGATCCCTTTGCACGCAAGGCCGCCACAGACAGTGCCATCGCAATACGATGGTCGCCGCAAGAGGATACGTTCGCACCCAGCACCTCTCCGCCTCCGCACACCTCTAACGCATCTTCAGCTACTCGTATGACCACCCCCATCTTGGCGAACTCTTGCACCAAGGTTTGCGCACGATCGCTCTCTTTGTGCTTTAACCGATGCGCTCCTTTGATAATTGAATTTCCTTTTGCGTACGCAGCCAGGGCTACAAGTGGCGGAAAAAGGTCGGGGCAATCTGTAGCATCAAAAACAAATGGATTGATGTCGGAAGGGTGCACCACCATTCCTTTTGCATCGGTCGCAACCGATATGCCGGCACTGTCGAGCACTTGC
Source organism: Chitinophagaceae bacterium (assembly GCA_044351575.1). Classification (GTDB taxonomy): domain Bacteria; phylum Bacteroidota; class Bacteroidia; order Chitinophagales; family Chitinophagaceae; genus JJ008. Next base: position 1,950 of record JBILFN010000001.1, on the reverse strand, counting down.
AAAATGGCGCGGTCCGATTGAAAAGACTGTAGATCCAAACCCCGCAGAGACACCGGTCCCGCCAGTGCGCCCGCCACCAACAAAAATGAAGCGCTGCTCCAATCGGACTCCACACTGTACAACAGTGGATCTTCGGGCGAAGGATGATGGGCGATAGATCGCTTTACCCGATCGGCAGGGCCAACGATCTCTATTTGATTGTCTGCCCTGCTACCGCCTTTCGAAAAATAAAATACCTCATACCCCCTGTTTTCCGGACAGGGCAATCCAAATGACCGTAGCACCGAAAGTGTCAGATCTATGTAGGGCTTGCTCACCAGTCCTTTTACGGTTATAGAAACATCATTAGCGCCAGCTGCCGCATAGGCAAATAGCAACCCGGTCAAAAATTGTGAACTGAGTGTACCATCTATTTCTATCGAGGCGGGCCTAAGAGGGCCCTGCACTCCGATCGGCAATTTTCCATCTGTGGTACTGACCATCACCCCTAACAACGGTAAAACCCGATCGAAGAAATCCATAGGGCGACTGCGCAAACTTCCGCTGCCGGTCAATGTAACCGAATGAGAAAGGCAAGCTGCGATGGGAGTAAACATCCGCATACCCAACCCCGACTCGCCGCAATCAATAAGCAGCGGCCTGTCCGACAATAGCCCTTTACTATCGATCTGAAGCTTGTCGCCTTGCTGTTGTACCGTGGCTCCGAGTGCTGCGATCACAGCAAGCGCTGCCTCATCGTCGGCAGATTGTCCGGAATAATATAATGTAGTTCTTCCCTTTCGGATCAGCGCTGCGGCACAAGCGCGTTGCATCACGCTCTTCGAAGCAGGCACCCTTATGGCGCCCTCCACACGTGAGGGATGTATACTTACTTTCACTGTTGTTTTCGTAGTTGCTTTTCGAGCTGATCGAGTCTCAGCGAATGGACCGTAGCCCTTCCGATCTTTTGCAAGAGTATGTAACCGATACGATCGGATTGCCTTTTCTTATCCATACCCAAGACCAAAAGTGCTTTTTTAAGGTCATAACCAGCATGGGTGGGTAATCCATATCGATCTAGCAACGCTTCGAGGCGAGACACCTCGGAAAAACCCAGGTAGTGGGCCGATAAGGAGGCCGCAGCCACCATCCCCAGCGAAATCGCCTGGCCGTGAGAGAGCTCGTATTGATTCTCGAGCGCATGCCCCAGCGTATGACCAAAGTTGAGCCATTTTCTATTGCCCTTTTCTTGCTCATCCGATCGTACCACGTTGTACTTGAGTTTCGCGTTCACAGCGATCAATGCACGCAGCGCACCAGGGTCATTTTGATAGAACGTCAGCGATCGCTTCTCGAGCGTACCAAAAAGCGTTGCGTTCAAGATAGCGGCATGCTTGATGATCTCGGCAAAACCGTTTTGCCATTCTGCCGTTGGCAGCGTAGACAAAAACGAAACATCGTAGAGCAAGAAAGCAGGCATACGGATGGTGCCTGCCATATTTTTATACACCCCCACATCTACCCCATTCTTTCCTCCAATGGCGGCGTCGACCATGGCCAGCAAGGTGGTGGGCACAAAACCGAACCGAATGCCCCGCAAATAAATGGCGGCCGTATACCCCACCAGATCGGTAACTACGCCTCCGCCTACGCCCACCAGCGTGGTAGAGCGATCGGCCTTTAATGAGATCAGTTGTTGTATGAGTGCGTCTACGGTGGCTTGCACCTTATACTCCTCTCCTGCCCGTAGTACAATAGTGTTCCAACCGGCAAACAGCGAACGATGATGCCGGTAGACATGTTGATCCGTCACAACGATAGTGTTGGCCCTGTCGGCGAGCTTTCCGAGTTGACCAAAGGCCCCCTCAAAGTAGCAATCGGTAACGCCCGAAGAAAATAAAAAACGAGTTTTTTTCATAGCGTAATTCGAATGGTGCAATTACTGCACGGCCCCGATCACTGACCGGGCTT
>JBILFN010000104.1:0-6226 GCA_044351575.1 Chitinophagaceae bacterium | reverse complement strand
CAGCATAATTTCGTTCGTCATGGATTAAAAGGATTGATTTAATACCCAATATTACAACAAATTTATAGCCAGTCGGATGGGTGCTTTTTTTTACGTCTTTTTGTCATCCCGGCAGGGGAAAATTACTATAAGTTGTGCCGGGTTACCTTTTTTTAATAAGGGTCATAAATTATATAAAATATTAATTACCAATTAAATACAGATTAAAAATGCCCCCTTTGGCAGCCCCTGACAGCCAAAAAGTTTAACAGAAAAGTTATGCACAAACGGCAAATTTAATTTTTAATATCCCCCCCTCCTCGCTAATTTAGCAATAGAATTTAATGGGTTAGTAAGTAAAGGGTCAGTCGTAAGATTGGCCCTTTGCATTTTATAGAGATGAGTAAGACCAAGAGCAGTTTTTTTTGCCAGCAATGCGGACACGAGAGTGTCAAATGGATCGGCCAATGCCCAGGTTGCGGTTCTTGGAACAGCTTTGTAGAAGAGCTGGTGCAAAAGGACAAGTCAAAAGATTTTATTGATTGGAAAGAATTGAGCGGTGATAAAAGAGCCGGTCGCACCACTACGCTCGATGCGGTCAAAAGCAGCGAAGAAAAAAGGATTATTACCCCAGACAGCGAACTCAACCGCGTTCTGGGTGGTGGCATAGTTCCGGGTAGCCTGGTACTGGTCGCGGGCGAACCCGGTATCGGTAAATCGACCTTGTTTCTGCAAAACGGGTTGGGTATAAAGGATGCTATCGTATTATACATTAGTGGCGAGGAGAGCGAGCAGCAGATCAAGATGCGCGCCGACCGGCTTCAGACAAAGAACCCGCAATTCTATTTGTTGACCGAGACCAACACACAGATCATCTTTCAGGAAATAAAAAAATTAAAACCCCAGTTGCTCATCGTCGATTCGATCCAGACGCTGCAGACGCCCCATTTAGATGCCTCGCCAGGTTCGATCTCGCAGATCAGAGAATGCGCGGCCGAATTTCAGCGCTTTGCCAAAGAGACGAACACGCCGGTATTCATGATCGGGCATATTACCAAAGAGGGGCAGATCGCAGGACCCAAGATGCTCGAGCATATGGTCGATACGGTATTACAGTTCGAAGGGGACCGTCATTATACCTATCGCATCTTACGTACGCTTAAAAATCGTTTTGGCAGCACGGCCGAGCTAGGTATTTATGAAATGAATGATACCGGCATGCGCGCCGTACTAAATCCAAGCGAACTACTGCTGACCCAAAAAGACGAGCAGCTAAGCGGGATCGCGATCGCGGCTACCATGGAAGGCATGCGTCCGTTGCTGATCGAAGTGCAGGCATTAGTAACGCCATCGGTCTATGGGACCCCACAACGCACCGTGAGCGGATTTGACCTTCGACGATTACAACTGCTGCTGGCGGTTTTGGAAAAAAGAGGAGGGTTTCAGTTCGGCACCAAAGATGTCTTTTTGAATATTGCCGGCGGACTCAAAGTAGAAGACCCTTCGATCGATCTGGCCGTGTTGTGTGCGCTGCTTTCTTCTTACGAAGATGTAGCGCTGTCTCCGCGGCTTTGCTTTACGGGCGAAGTGGGATTGAGTGGCGAAGTGCGGGCCGTTAACCGCATCGACCAGCGTATCGCTGAAGCGGCCAAGTTAGGGTTTGAAAAAATTATCGTGTCTCGCTATAATCAAAAAGAGAGCGGTGCCAAAAAGAATACCAAAGACCGGGGTATCGAAGTGGTGACCATGGCCCGCGTAGAGGACGTTTATCGCTATTTATTTTAATTTTTTTCTGTTGATGTTCTATGCAAGCGCTCACGACACTCGGTGCGGCGATCGGCCAATTATTCTATCCGCATGTTTGTGCAGGATGCGGTTCTGACAAGTTGGGACAAGACACTGCGCTTTGCTGGTATTGCCTCGATGAGTTGCCGGCAACGGGCTTTGCCAGCCAGCCAGACAATCCCGCCGAAAAGATCCTGAAGGGACGTCTGCCCTTCGATGCTGTACATGCCGGCTTTTACCTGAACCGCGATTCACTGATGGAGCAACTTGTTTATCAATTTAAATACAAACGCCAGGTGGCGCTGGGAGAGCAGCTGGGGCTATTACTGGGAATGCAGTTAAAACAGAGTGGGCGCTTCGAACCGGAGGCGCTGGTACCGGTTCCGCTTCATCCAAAAAAATTAAGACAGCGTGGCTATAACCAAGCTGCGATCATTACTAAGGGAATAGCAAAGCAGCTACAAGTACCGGTCATTGAGAACGTACTGGTCAGAAAAAATTTTAGTGGAAGCCAGACCAGACTGGGCCGGATGGGACGCTGGGAGAACAGCCGCTCTTTATTTTGCATCGAAGATCCGCACCGGCTTCGAAACAAAAGGGTACTGCTGGTCGACGATGTACTGACCACGGGCGCCACGCTGGAGTCATGCAGCCTGCAACTGGCGACCATCCCGGGCGTTAGTGTTAGCATGGCTACGGTCTGTATATCTTCGCTATAGGGTTGTCTTAACCTTTTTTAGCTTGCGTTGTTATAATCAACGAAATCTGTCATTATGAAACTTATCATCACCTTTCTTATGAGTCTTCTTAGTTTTTCGGCCGGGTCTATCTACGACTTTACGGTCCCCGGTCTCGAAGGCAAAGACATTAATTTTTCTGATTTTAAAGGCAAAAAGATATTGATCGTCAACACGGCCTCTCGCTGCGGCCTTACGCCGCAATACGAAGGGTTGGAGCAATTGTATAAAACCTATGGCAAGAAGCTGGTGATCGTGGGTTTTCCGGCCAATAACTTTATGGGTCAAGAGCCCGGCTCGAACGAAGAGATCAGTGCCTTTTGCAAACGCAATTATGGCGTGAGTTTTCCGATGGCCGAAAAAATTTCGGTCAAAGGGAGCGATACGCATCCCTTGTATAAATATTTAAAAGAGCAGGCCAAGGCTAAAGACCTTAACGATCCGGTCAGCTGGAACTTTGGCAAATTCTTGCTCAACGAAAAAGGGGAGCTGATCGCTACCTTCTCGCCCCGAACCGAGCCTATGAGCAAAGAGATATTGAAATGGCTTGAATAAAGCCCACACAAAGAGCCTTACTTTCTATACGACCCGCCCTATTTTTTCTGTGCCGGATGAACTACATTCGCCTCAATGCAATACGACCAGGTAATAGGGCAGGCTCCGCTCCAACAGCAACTAACCGAGCTGGCACGGCAAAATAGATTGAGCCATGCGCTGCTCTTGCTCTCTAAAGAGGGCAGTGGCGCTCTTCCACTGGCGATCGCTTTTGCTCAATACCTCGTTTGCGAAACGGTAGCCGGCTCGTCGGCCCAAACGCCTTGTGGCACTTGCCCGGCTTGCAAAAAAGCCACGCAGCTTATTCATCCCGATATTCATTTTTCGTACCCCACCGTTACCAAAAAGCCGGGAGAGAAGCCGATTGCCACAGACTTTATAACTGAATGGCGCTCGTTCGTACAACTGCACCCTTACGGTAATTTATTCGACTGGATCGAAATGATCAAGACGAAAGAGAATAGCCAGGGTAAGATCACCTCTGAAGAATGCAATGATATAATTCGTAAACTGAGTCTTAAAAGTTTCGAGAGCCCTTGGAAGATATTGATCCTTTGGCTGCCCGAACTTATGGGTAACGAAGGCAACAAACTTCTTAAACTTATAGAGGAGCCGCCACCCGATACCTTATTGATGCTGGTTAGCGAAAACGAAGCGCAATTGCTCTCTACCATCGTAAGTCGCTGCCAATTGATCAAAGTTCCGGCACTCGATACAGCAGCGATCGAAAGAGCATTGATTGAACGCAACAATACTTCCTCCTCACTGGCCGCACAAGTGGCCCCGCTCTGCGAGGGGAATTACCGAGAAGCATTGCAATTGGTACAGCATGCCGAAGAAGATTGGCAGGTGCTGGTACGCGATTGGCTCAATGCAATATTGAAGACCGGACCGGTAGCCCAGACCAAATGGGTCGAAGAGATCAGTCGGCTAGGACGCGAGAAACAGAAACAATTCGTTCGCTATTTTATTCATTTACTCGAGCAGGCGTTGCACTTGCGTATTCGGGGTGCGGAGTACCTGATCAGCGATAATGAAAGGGATTTCGCCGAACGACTCAATAAGATCGCGGGTATCGAGCAACAAGAGGCCATGGTCAACGAACTAGACCAGGCCCATTACCAAATTGAGCGCAATGCCAATGCCAAGATCTTGTTTCATGCGCTCACCATTAGACTTTACCACATCATTCAGGACAAATCCGTATTTTCGCTATCATGAGTTGTTCGGGCTGTGGCACTGCAACTGGCAGTAAACCAAATGGATGTAAAAGTAACGGGGGATGTAGTTCCGGCGGTTGTAATCGTATGAATGCCCACGACTGGCTCAAGAATCTCCCGCTGGCCGATACCGAGAGTCAATGCCGCGTTATTGAAGTGAGTTTTAGCCAAGGCACCCGCAAGGACTTTTTTACGAACCCTACCTTACAACCCCTTGAAAAAGGAGACCTGATCGCCGTAGAAGGTGTCAGTGGTTTTGACGTGGGAGAAGTTTCGCTGACCGGAGAGATCGTGCGACTGCAGCTCAAGAAAAGAGGCGTAAAGGAATTTAATCCGGAAATGAAAAAAGTGTTGCGCCTTGCTACCGATCGCGATATTGAACAATGGAAACAAAGTAAGAGCCGCGAAGCCGAGGCCGTTATTCGCAGTCGCGCTATTGCCAAACAATTAAGACTCGACATGAAGATCAGCCAGGTCGAGATACAGGCCGATGGCAGAAAAGCCACGTTCTTTTACATTGCAGACGGCAGGGTAGACTTTAGAGAATTGATCAAAGTATATGCCACCGAATTCAAGGTAAAAGTAGAAATGCGCCAGATCGGTGCGAGGCAAGAGGCAGGAAAGGTGGGTGGCATTGGCAGTTGCGGACGAGAGCTTTGCTGTAGCACCTGGCTCACCGATTTCAAATCGGTCAACACCGCGGCGGCGCGGTATCAAAATTTATCGATCAATCAGACCAAACTGAGCGGTCAGTGCGGACGTCTAAAATGTTGCCTCAACTACGAGCTCGATACCTATCTTGACGCCTTGCAGCATTTTCCGGATAATTGTGATGTACTGCAAGTTGCCAAGGGGAATGCCTTTTTGATCAAAAAGGATATCTTCAAGAATCTGATGTGGTATACTCTACCCGACAGTAACAAACAATATCCGCTTTCGATCGATCGCGTTAAGAAGATCAAAGAACTCAACCGTCAAGGCGTGCGACCCGAAGAGCTCGAACCGGTCGAGATCGTATCATCCAAACCGAAAGAAGAAGAACCTGAGTTCGTAGAACTGGTCGGACAGATCAGCCTCAAATCACTCGATAGAGCTGCTCAGAAAAAAAGAAGGCAACAACAAGGTCATCGCCCCGATCAACCTCGCCGCGAGGGCGGAGCGCCGCAACGAAATCAACCGTCACGAGGACCCCAACAACGAGGACCCCAACCAAGTGGCCCCTCGCAAGGAAGAGCGCCCCAAGGCGGTAGTTCACAAAGCGGAAACACTCCCAGAGGTGGAGGCCCCTCTCGTCAGCAACCGCGCGGTCCACGCCCTCCCCGCGGGCCCAGACCCCCTCAACAAGGATCGGGCAATTAAAATTTTTTATTGATCAGCATCGATGGCGCTGTAGAGCGCATCCTGAATTTTTCCGCGCACCTGTAACTGTGCTAATTTATTATTGTCGCGTGTTGGATGAACGCGGTTCGACAAGAATACATAAACCAACTCTCGTTGTGGATCGGCCCAAACGCAAGTGCCCGTAAATCCGGTATGTCCGAAGGTGGTCGCAGAGGCCCATAAAGAGGGATAAGGATCTTTTCGCGCTTTATTGTCAGATTCGGGTTTATCAAAGCCCAGCCCGCGGCGACTGCCCTTGCGCTGGTAATTAGTAAACAGCCGAATGGTTTCGGGCTGCAGGTAGCGACGATCTTGGTACACACCGTTATTCAGTAACATCTGGTACAAGATGGCCAGGTCGTAGGCGCTCGAGAACAACCCGGCATGCCCGGCCACACCGCCCATCAGCGCGGCGCCCTCATCGTGCACATCACCGCGTGTGGTCTGACGACGAAACTGCTTTTCGCTCTCCGTAGGGATCAACCGATCGAACTTGAATCGCTCAAGAGGTTTAAAGCCTGTGGCATACATCCCCATGGGCCGGTAGAAATGCTCCTGGCAAAAAGCATC
>JBILFN010000025.1:0-17551 GCA_044351575.1 Chitinophagaceae bacterium | reverse complement strand
TCCCCGCAACGAGGTCGTCGGAATCGAACAAGGTGCCTCGATCGAAAAACTAAGGCAACAATTTATCGAGACCAAACTGAGCCGGCTGGTCGTTTACAAGAACAATGTCGATCATATCATAGGTTATGTACATCAACTCGATCTCTTCGCAAGCCCGAAGGGCATCGGTGAGATTCTCTACCCCATACCGGCGGTCCCGGAGAGCATGACCGCGGCCAATTTGATCGCGCAGTTCACACGTGAGCAAAAAAGCATTGCCTGGGTGGTCGATGAATTCGGCGGTACGGCCGGGATCATCACTATGGAAGACGTGCTGGAAGAACTTTTTGGAGAGATACAAGATGAATATGATACCGAAGAGCTGCTCGAGAAAAAGATCAGTGAGGACGATTATATTTTTTCAGGAAGAATAGAACTGGATTACCTCGACCAGAAGTATGGACTCGATCTTCGACAAGAAGAAGCAGAGACGCTTTCGGGCTATATTATCAATTATCACGAAAAGATACCCCAGAAAAAAGAACGGATCGTTATTGCAGACTACGAATTCGAGATCCTACAGGTCTCTGATACCCGCATCGAGACCGTACGCATAAAAAGACTTCGTTGACGCCTCGTAGCAATAAAAGGGTACTCGTATATTTGTTACTCGTATTTGCCCATGTCATTACCTAACTTCTTTAACCGAAGAGATAACACCCCTGCCGGCGAGATGACCTTTATCGATCATCTCGAAGAACTTCGCTGGCATATCATTCGGTCGGTCATTGCGGTGATCGTTTGCGCCATTGTGATCTTCATTAACTCGGACTATGTGGTCAGCGAGTTGATCTTTGGCCCCACCCGGCCAGATTTTATCGCTGCAAAATGGCTTTGCTCGATGGGGCAGCAGATCGGGATCGGAGAGGCTCTTTGTTTTAAACAGATCGAAGCTAAATTTTTAGAAACCACTATGACCGGGCAGTTCGTGGCTTCGTTTACCCTGGCCTTTATTGGTGGTTTCATTATTGCCTTTCCCTATATATTTTGGGAATTCTGGCGGTTTGTGAAGCCTGCGCTATCCGCCCAAGAACTCAAGGAGACCCGCGGAGTTATTTTTTGGGTATCCCTGCTTTTTTTTACCGGGGTGCTCTTTGGCTATTTTATTTTGACCCCTTTTATGGTCAACTTTTATTTTAATTACAAACTCAGTGAGCAGATCCAGATTATGCCCAGCTTTTCGGACTATCTCGAAAATCTGATCTATACCACGGCCGGAATAGGATTGCTGTTTCAAATGCCACTGCTCATGAGCTTGCTGGCCCGTATCGGTATTGTCTCTGCCCGCTTTTTGCGTCAATACCGCCGACATGCCTTTGTGATCATCTTGATCGCCGCCGCCATCATTACCCCTTCGACCGATCCCTTTAGCTTAACCATTGTTACCATACCCCTGTATCTGCTTTTCGAAGCCAGCATTATCATTACCGCACGTATCGATAAGCGCCGGGCCAAACGAGAGCAGCAGTGGAGTTAATTCTTTATTGCTATGTCTACTGTATTCGACCGCAGCTTACCGATTGCCATTGGTTGCGACCACGCAGGCTTTCAGTACAAAGAAAAGATCAGCGCTGAGCTTCGCGAACAAGGATGGACCCTGAGCGACCATGGCGCTTTTAGTACCGAGTCTGTCGATTACCCCGATATGGCTCGACCCGTGGCCAAACAGGTCGCCGAAGGCAAAGCCGCATTCGGGATCTTGATCTGTGGCAGCGGAAATGGTGTGGCCATCACCGCCAATAAAGAGTCTAAAGTACGGGCAGCCCTATGCTGGGAACAAGAACTTGCCAAGTTGGCAAGGGCCCACAATAACGCAAATATCATTTGTGTGCCGGCACGCTTCGTATCGGAGCAACTGGCCCTGCAGATGGTACTTGATTTTATGGCGACCCCTTTCGAGGGTGGACGTCACCAAAACCGTGTCGATAAAATTGCGGGCTGCTGATCGCTTATCTTTTACCTTTAGTATAAATGCAACTTTCATGAAAAGAGTAATTTTTTTTCTAACCCTGCTGAGTCCTGTTTTTCTTTTTGCGCAAAAGAAAGATAAGCCGCTGATGCAAGCGGCCGCGACGATCACGGCACAAGACATGCAAAAACATTTGTATACACTAGCCGGACCCGAGATGGAAGGTCGCGATACGCCCTCACCCGGGCTCGAAAAAGCGGCGGGGTATATCGAAAATCATTTTCGCCAATTAGGATTACTTCCGGGCAATAACGGAAGCTATCGCCAGTACTACTCTCTTTATAAAGATTCCATGACCTCAGCTTCGCTCGAGATCAATGGCACCGCCTATGCACTGAACGAAGACTTTCAACCCTTGCCGGGCAACTATAGCGCCTCGATGCGCTTTTCAGACATCGTATTTGCCGGATTTGGTATCAGCGACGGTGAGTTACGCAATGATTACAAAGAGATCGCCGTTGCCGGCAAGTTGGTGCTGATCATGGACGGAATGCCCGATGGATACAAACCCAGCGTAAGCGGATTTAACTCACCGGCTTCTTTAAACGGCAAGCTGAATGCAGCGCAAAGCAGAGGAGCAGCGGGCGTGCTGATCGTTCATAGCAATTTTCCGCGCCGGGCAGCAGCCGTATCCGGCAACTGGAGCCTGAACGGATTTAAGGCTTCGCAGTCGTTGTTTGGCTGTTACATCTCTACCAAGGCGGCCGCCGTATTGCTGGGTAGCGAACCCGCATCACTCATTCAAAAAATTAAGGCGAATGCCTTTGCGCACAAACCCTACCGCGGACTAACTGCTATAAGCCATAGCAAGCAAACCATTACCGCCACGGTTTCGAATGTGTTGGGCGTTATCGAAGGCAGCGATAAAAAAGATGAGTATGTGATCATCACCGCCCACTACGACCATGTGGGTAAGCGCAGTGATGGTACCATTTACTATGGCGCCGACGATGATGGCAGTGGCACTACCGGTATCTTGGAATTGGCCGAAGCTTTCGTAGCTGCCAAGGCAGCGGGCAAAGGACCTCGCCGCAGCATACTACTGATGCCGGTGAGCGGAGAGGAGAAAGGACTTTGGGGTAGCCAATACTACTCCGAAAATCCTGTCTTTCCGTTAGAGAAAACTAGCGCGGACCTGAATATCGATATGATCGGACGGATCGGTTCCGATTATCTCAACGACAAAGACTCCGTCAATTACGTGTATACGATCGGAGACGATAAACTAAGCTCCGACCTGGCCCCCATTACCGACAAGGTCAATAACACCTATACCTACTTGAAGCTAGATCGCAAATACAACGATCCCAAAGACCCTAACCGCTTCTACTATCGCAGCGATCATTACAACTTTGCGGCCAAGGGCGTCCCCATCATCTTTTATTTTAACGGAGTACATGCCGATTACCACAAGCCTACCGATACACCCGATAAGATCAACTATCCGTTGATGGCCAAGCGTACTCAACTGGTATTTTACACGGCATGCGAAATAGCCAACCGCGATGAGATGCTCAAGCGGGATATGCCATTGGGAATGCCTCCGGGTCGCTAAACAGAGGATACGTGTAGTACACTCACCTTAGGAATCAAAGCAGGGACGTTGGTGGCAGTGCCGGCGCTTTACCACCCCAACACCCAGGCGAAGATCAGGGGTGCCACAATGGTGGCATCACTCTCTACGATGTATTTTGGGGTATGTATATCGAGCTTGCCCCACGTGATCTTTTCGTTGGGAACCGCCCCTGAATACGAGCCATACGAAGTGGTGGAATCACTGATCTGGCAGAAATAACTCCAGAATGGTACGTCGTGCCACTCAAGATCTTGGTACATCATTGGAACAACACAGATCGGGAAATCACCGGCGATACCTCCGCCAATTTGAAAGAATCCAACGCCCTTTCCGCTCGAGTTGGCTCGATACCACTCCGTAAGCCAGGCCATATATTCGATTCCGTTCTTTACGGTAGAAGCCTTGAGTTCTTGTTTGATCACATAGCTGGCAAAAATGTTACCGGTGGTAGAATCTTCCCATCCGGGCACCACAATGGGTAAATTGCGCTCGGCGGCGGCCACGATCCAACTATCCTTGGGATCGATCTCGTAGTATTGTTTTAGTTCGCCCGACAATACCACCTTATAGAGAAACTCGTGTGGAAAGTAACGTTCGCCTTTTGCCTCGGCATCCTTCCATTGTTTTACCAGGTGCTTTTGCAAACGGCGAAAAGCCTCTTCTTCGGGAATGCAAGTATCCGTAACACGGTTGTAGTGATTTTCGAGCAGATCCCATTCTTCTTGCGGCGTCAGGTCTCGGTAATTGGGAATGCGCTTGTAATGAGAATGTGCCACCAGATTCATTACGTCCTCTTCGAGATTGGCCCCGGTACAACTAATGATGTCCACTTTACCCTGGCGTATCATCTCGGCCAGAGAAACGCCCAGCTCGGCCGTACTCATGGCACCTGCGAGCGTGATCATCATCTTTCCGCCCTCGAGCAGATGTTGCTCGTATCCTTTGGCTGCATCGACCAACGCAGCAGCATTGAAATGACGATAATGATGTTGAACAAATTGAGAGATAGGTCCTTTTTGCATGGAGGGTAGGTTTGATCCGCCTTCAGATCACAAAAGGGTGAGACATTGCGGGAGCAGCAAAGATAAAGGATGCACAAGAAGTGAAATACATGCAACTTTGCTGATATGAAAAATCGTCATCGGCTCTTGCGAGGCATAATGAGCCTGCTGCTTGTCTCTACCCAGATCGCGTCTGCACGAACTATTCAGACACAGAAGCCCATTGTAAAGACGGATTCTACTCGACCCGTTTTGTACCGCCAACAAGAGGCCGAGTTGGGCATTACGGGTGGAATATTGAAGGGAACATTGTTTATTCCCACCAACGTTAAAAGACCGCCTGTGGTGCTGATCATTGCCGGATCGGGCCCTACCGATCGCGATGGGAACAGCCCAATGCTACCCGGAAAAAACAATTCACTGCTGCAACTGGCCGATAGTCTCGCGGTGCATGGAATAGCCACGCTACGCTACGACAAACGAGGCATAGCCAAAAGCCAGATCAAGGAACTTCGTGAAGAGAATATGCGCTTTAGCGATGGCGTGGACGATGCCATCGGGTGGATACGCTGGCTTCGCCAACAAGGGTTTCGCAAGATCTATGTGGCAGGACACAGCGAAGGATCGTTGGTAGGACTCGGTGCGGGACAAACCGAAAAGATCAGCGGCTTTATTAGCATAGCGGGTGCAGGCAGACCCATCGATAAAATTTTACGAGAGCAGTTCGCCGCTGGAGGCGGACCCGATTCACTCAAAAAATTGGCCAGTCGCTATCTCGATACTTTATTGATGGGGCAGCGGATCGCGAAACCCCATCCGCTTTTATTCTCTGTATTTCGGCCATCGGTGCAGCCCTACATGATATCGTGGCTTCGCTACGATCCTCAAGCGTTGATACAGGCGCTAAAATGCCCGGCTCTATTAGTACAGGGAACCAACGATCTGCAGATCAAAGAGACCGATGCGCAAGCATTGGCAAAAGCTAATCCCCGCGCAAAACTGGTCCTTATTGAACACATGAATCATGTCTTTAAAAAGATCGATAGCCCGTCACCGGCCATCAATATGGCCAGTTATTCCAACCCAAAGTTGCCCGTAATGACCGAACTGGTTACGGCGATCACAAAATTTGTGAAGAATAAATTCAACTAATTTTGAATTGTATGTTGAGCCATTTGCTGCTGCGTGTAAAATTTTTAGCTGCCTTCGTATGGGTTGCCTGTCTGCTGGCTTGCCAGCAGCCGCAAAAACCAACCTCCGATGTGGCAACGCTCAACCCGACGGCTCCCATTGCTACGGGTACGGCCAGCCCCGCCATCAATCCCTATGCGACAGTCGACATTTCTCCAATGGATATAAGCTATTGGCCGGTTGACTACCCAAAGCTTCATCTAACCGATAATATTAATACGGCGCCACTGGCCAGGGTCATTTACAGCCGTCCGCATCTGCAGGGTCGCCAACTTTTTACCGATATTCTACAATACGAACAAGGATGGCGACTCGGCGCCAACGAAGCCACCGAGTTACAATTATTCAAAGATGCCCTTATCGAGAACCAGCCTATCAAGGCCGGTCGTTATACCCTGTCTTGTATTCCCCATCCGGATACCTGGACCTTTGTGTTAAGCAGCACTACCGACATTTGGGGAATAGCCCCTGAAAAACATACCGATGTTGCACGATTCGAAGTACCGGTCATCAAAACAGGTTTGGCCCTCGAATACTTTACCATGGTCTTTCAAGAGAAAGAAGAAAAGGCCGAGCTACTGGTAGCCTGGGAAAATTGGGAGGCAAGAATTCTCTTTAAATTCTGAAATAAACTATATGGCAGCACAAGAAAAAAATTGGCGCAACAACACGGTCTTCGTACATGCAGGGGCGCATCCCGATCCCTCGACAGGAGCGATCATGACACCCATCTTTCAGACCTCTACCTACGTACAAGAGGCCCCTGGCGTCAACAAAGGATTCGAATACGCCCGCAGTCAAAACCCGACCCGCAAAGCACTGGAAGAAGCTATTGCGCAGCTGGAAAAAGCAAAGCATGGATTGGTGTTTAGCAGCGGGGTGGCTGCCACCGATGCGGTCATCAAGTTACTCAGTGCAGGCGACGAGGTAATTTGTGGCAACGATATGTACGGTGGCACGTATCGCTTATTTACAAAGATCTTCTCCCGACTGGGCATCGTTTTTCATCAGGTCAATACCACTGACCTGAACGAGATCAAAAAATCGATCAATGTCAATACCAAACTGATCTGGATCGAAACGCCCACGAACCCGCTGATGAACATATCCGATATTGCAGCGATCGCCGCATTGGCAAAACCGAACGGCATCTTGCTGGCGGTCGATAACACATTTGCCTCTCCTGCCTTACAACAACCCCTTACCCTCGGCGCCGACATTGTCATGCACTCCGCTACCAAATATTTGGGAGGACACAGCGATGTTATACAAGGGGCACTGGCCGTCAATAGCGATGCCTTGCGCGAGCAACTTTTCTTTATACAAAAAAGCAGCGGTGCCGTACCCGGGCCCATGGATTGCTTTTTGGTGCTTCGCGGCATCAAAACACTGGGGCTTCGCATGAAGGCGCACTGCGAGAATGGCGCGCTGGTCGCAGCGTGGCTGGCCAAACATCCTAAAATAGAAAACGTATACTGGCCCGGGTTCGAGTCACATCCGGGACATGCAATTGCCAAACGACAAATGCAAGGATTCGGAGGAATGATCTCGTTCGAATTAAAGGATAACGATGCGGCCGCCACGCAAAAAGTATTGTCTGCCACAAAACTTTTCTCGCTGGCAGAGAGTTTGGGAGGCGTGGAATCGTTGATCAATCATCCGGCAACCATGACACATGCCTCCATTCCGCGAGACGAGAGACTACGCAACGGGCTCTCTGATAAACTGATTCGGCTAAGTGTGGGAATTGAAGATGCGGCTGATCTGATCGAAGACTTGTCGAACGCCATTGGCTAAAACGGGCAAAGATCATTGACCAACGGACCGAAGGCTAAGACCGCTTTTCGAACTGAAGTGCTTTGACCTTTTCTTTATCTTCTTTTTCGTTCTTGAGATCGAACATGGTGCCAAATACCAAGTCCCATAACGTGGAGCTTACCCCAAACCCGTGATGCTCATTCTTGTAATGATGCAAATGGTGGTTGCGCCACAGCGGCTTCATCCATTTGAACGGAGGGTTCCATGCATGAATGGCATAATGCATAGAGGCGTAGAGCAGGTAGCCCAGTAAAAATCCGGGAAAGAACATAAGAGCATATGCCCCCATCATCAGAAAAAAGATCCCAAAGAGAAGTGAAGCGAACAGAATACTGGGCACAGGAGGCATAAAGAGTCGCTGCCGGTCGCGGGGATAATGATGATGATTGCCGTGCATCGTGTACACTACCTTGGTGGCAAAAGGTGTGTTCGGCACCCAGTGAAAGACAAATCGGTGCGCGATATATTCAAAAAACGTCCAGCAAAAGATTCCCAAGAGAAAGTATAGCAGTAGCGAAGCGGTCGAAAACCCATGACGCATCTGCGCCAAGTAGGGAAGAAAGATCAAAACCGGAAGGTACATGCCCCAGATGACCAATGGATGGGCTTTGGTAAGCGCTTCGAGAAAATCACTTTTAAAGAGACGGGCCTGTCCCTTATTGTGTATTTTTTCAAATTCCATGGCGCAAAGATAATACGCGCAGCGAAAATTTTAGGATGATCGTCGTCATAACAACTTCTTAAAATCGCGTTAACCTTGCTACCTTAGCGGCAGCGAAATTGCCGCCTATGAAACTGCTCAGTTACCAGCGAGAAGACCGAGAACAATTGGGTGTGCTCATTGACGGGCACGTCTACGATATGGAGCTACTGCACCCCGAGCTTCCGGGCAGCATGAACATGTTCCTCAATTATTGGGATGACTTTTTTCCAATGGCACAGGCTGCCGAACGCATGGTACGAGAAGGAGGCCCCTTCGCAAAAAAAGGAACGCCTATCGGTCACGTAAACTTACTGGCCCCCGTACCCTTTCCTCCGTCTTGTCGCGATGGCTATGCTTTTCGCCAGCACGTAGCCGCTGCCCGTCGTAACCGAAAAGTGGAGATGATCCCGCAGTTCGACGAGTACCCCATCTTTTATTTTACCAATCATCATAGCATTCAGGGACCGGGCCCTATTCGGTGCATGCCCGATCATTTCGAAAAACTCGACTTTGAACTCGAAGCCGCCATCGTGATCGGCAGACCCGGTCGCAACATCCGCGCCAGCGAAGCCGACCAACATATAGCCGGCCTGATGATCATGAACGACATGAGCGCAAGAACACTGCAAATGGAGGAGATGCTCTTGAATCTGGGCCCGGCTAAGGGAAAAGACTTTTCTACCGTCATCGGACCCTGGCTGGTAACCCTCGATGAACTGCAGCCCTTCGAGACGAATGCCAAGCCCGGTCACACCGGAAAGAGCTGGAATCTCGACATGCGCTGTGCCGTAAATGGAGTACAAGTAAGCCAGGGCAATTTGGGTGATATGGATTGGACCTTTGCAGAGATCATTGAGCGCGCCTCGTATGGAGTGGACCTCTACCCCGGCGATGTTATTGGCAGCGGAACGGTAGGAACCGGTTGCTTTTTAGAATTGAACGGCACCGGAAAATTACAAGACCCGAACTACACCGAGCAATGGCTTCGACCCGGCGATACGGTCGAGATGAAAATCGATGCATTGGGAACGCTGACCAACAGCATCGTAAGAGAAGAGACAGATTGGAGTATCTTACGTCAGAAAAAAAATCAGTCCCGCTAACATGCTATTCGATCTGTCTCAATTGACCACGGCCGACAAGCAATATTATTTGCAACAGATCGTGGCGCCCCGTCCTATTTGTTTTGCCTCTACCATAGACAAGCAGGGAAATGTCAACCTGAGCCCGTTCAGCTTCTTCAATGTCTTTTCGGCACAACCTCCTATCGTAATTTTTTCACCTGCCCGCAGGGTGAGAGATAATACTACCAAGCACACGCTCGAAAATGTGCTGGAGATTCCCGAGGTGGTCATACACATGGTTACCGAAGACATGGTACAACAGCAATCGCTTGCGAGTTGTGAATATCCTCGTACGGTAAATGAATTTGAAAAAGCAGGTTTTACGCCCGAACCGGCGCAGCAGGTGCGACCTCCCATGATCAAGGAGTGCAAGGTAAAGATGGAGTGCCGCGTGCAAGAGGTCAAACCGTTGGGTACCGAGGGAGGGGCAGGCAATCTTGTTATTTGCGAGGTGCTGATGCTGCATATAGATGATAGCTTACTGGATCAACATAAAAAAATGGATCCGCGTCGCTTGCCATTGGTAGCTCGTTTAGGCGGAGATTGGTATACCGTAGTCAATGAGCAAAGTCTTTTTCAAGTAGCTAAGCCCAACACCGAGTTGGGAATGGGAATGGATGCTCTTCCGGCTGCCATTCGCAACAGCCGGATCTTTTCTGGCAATGACCTGGGTCAGTTGGCTAATTTTTCTCGTATACCCGATGTGGACCCAACCTTCGACGATGCCCATCTAAAACAGATCGTACACTATTTTTCGATCAACCCCGAAGAGATGGAAATGGAATTGCATCGCTATGCAAAAGAGCGGTTACAGAAGGGCGAGACGGGGGCAGCCTGGCAGATCTTGCTGGCTGGCTAGTGACCCGCAGCGGGCCCAATTGACCTAAGCCAGAGACCGAATTGTATTAAAGCATTGATTTACAATTTTTTAAGCAGTACCAGTGTTTTCAAACCACCGATTGCAGATTAGCAAAACCTAAATATCTTTGCGCGCAACGGCCTAAGGGATAAATTCTTAACTTAGGTTATCGTTATCAAACGAACCAAACAGACTGATATGAAAAAACTGTGTTTACTGCTGGCTTCTGCTACGGCCCTGCTTTGTTCTACCTCTTTTGCCCAAAAGGCCAGTGTTGGCTTTAGCGGTGGCGTTACCCTGGCTAATCAGTACGGAAAGAAAGGCGGAAAACTCATTACCGACGATCAGAAGATCGGGTACACCGTAGGACTCGAAATGGATGCTCCTATGTGCAAAGGGAAATTCAGTTTTCACCCCGGTCTTTTTTACTCTCAGAAGGGCCGCATTGAAAATGTAAGTTTCAAAGAAAAGACCTACTGGAGTCTTCGTTATGCCGAACTGCAAGCGAACTTTCTTTACAATATGACACACAACAAGACCAATACCTTCTATGTCGGTGGTGGTCCTGCGTTTGCGGTCGATCTTCCTTCGTTCGCTGAAACACGTTTACTGAACGGCGACCCGCTGCTCAGTAACGATTTCGTAAAGAGCGGAAAACGCTCTGTGAATTTTGGCACGCTCTCTAACTCTGATTTTGTCGGACCCGACTGGGGTGTCAACCTTATGCTTGGTTATCGTCTGGCCAATGGCTGGTCTGTCGGGTACAACTATACCATTGGTGCTCGCAACATCAATCCCAATGCCACCGGAAGTGATGGACTGCGTAATCACTTTATGGGATTGCGCATTGGCTACCTGGTAAAGAATAAATGATACTCCCCGCAATAGCGGGAACAAGAAAGCCTCCTGTTACGGGAGGCTTTCGCTTTGTAAGCACCTGACTAAACAATAACTTTGCGCACGAAAATGTGGTTATCATGAGCGCCCCGATCCTCTCCGAGCAAGAACAACTTCGCCGCGAAAAACTGGCCGAACTCATTATGATGGGGATCGAACCCTACCCGGCTGCGTTGTTTCCGGTCAACAACTACTCGACCGACATCAAAGATGATTTTAGTGATGAGAATGCCTCGGCATTCTCCGATTGTTGCGTGGCCGGTCGTATCATGAGCGTTCGCGACATGGGAAAGGCCAACTTTGCCGTGATCCAAGATACCAAGGGGCGCATACAGCTCTACATCAAACGCGAGGAGATCTGCCCGGGCGAAGACAAAACGCTTTACGACATTGTCTGGAAGAAATTACTCGACATCGGTGACATCATTGGTATAAAAGGATATGCATTTCGTACCAAGACCGGAGAGATTACGCTTCATGTAAAGGAATTTACCCTGTTGAGCAAAGCGCTGCGTCCGCTGCCGATCGTCAAAGAGGCCGAGGGACAAACCTTTGATGCGGTAACTGATCCTGAATTCAAATATCGCCAGCGATATGCCGACCTGATCATTAACCCAGCAGTCAGGGAAACGTTCATTAAACGAACCAAGCTGGTCAATTCGATACGGACTTTCTTAAATGAGCGGGGTGCCGTAGAAGTGGATACACCGGTCTTGCAATCCATACCCGGCGGGGCGGCAGCACGTCCTTTTATTACGCATCATAACGCCCTCGATATTCCGCTATACCTGCGAATAGCCAACGAACTTTACCTGAAACGCCTGATCGTAGGCGGATTCGACTGGGTCTACGAGTTTAGCCGCAACTTTCGTAACGAAGGAATGGACCGTACGCACAATCCGGAATTTACCATTCTGGAATTCTACACGGCGTACAAAGATTACTTCTGGATGATGGAGACCACCGAGCAACTACTCGAGCGTGCGGCCCTTGATGTATGTGGCGATACCGATGTACCGGTGGGCGAAAAGACCATCTCGTTCAAAGCCCCCTTTAAGCGCATCAGCATCTTTGATGCCATTCAAGAACATACCGGCATCGATGTGAGCCGCATGAACGAAGAACAGCTACGCTCGGTGTGCAAGCAATTGCATATTGGAGTAGATCCCACCATGGGAAAGGCCAAACTGATCGATACGATCTTCGGTGAGAAATGCGAGAAAAATTATATACAGCCTACGTTTATCATTGACTACCCTGTAGAGATGAGTCCGCTTACCAAAAAGCATCGCGACAAACAAGGACTTGTGGAGCGTTTTGAACTTATGATCAACGGAAAGGAAGTGGCCAATGCTTATAGCGAATTGAACGATCCTATTGATCAGCGCGAACGCTTCGAAGAGCAAGCGCAACTGGCCGCCCGTGGCGATGATGAAGCGATGTTCATAGACCAAGACTTTTTACGCGCCCTTGAATACGGCATGCCTCCTACTGCAGGCATTGGATTTGGTATTGACAGGCTCTGCATGTTACTGACCAATAGTCCGTCTATTCAGGACGTATTGCTGTTTCCGCAAATGAGGCCCGAAAAAGGACAAACGGAGCAGCAAGAAGAAGAGCAGAAATAAAAGCCAAGGGCGCTAGCCCTTACGGGGCCGCTAATTCACAAAAAGATCATTAAATAACTGTGCCCCCGGCACCACCGAATAACCCGACAGGTCGGTAATACCTTCTTTGGCCAATACGGCCTCGTCAATAAATAAGTTACCGGAACAAGTTGCAGCGGACTGGCGCAAAATATAATAAGCCGCATCGGCCAGTATCTCAGGCGTTCGACTCATGTTGGCCAAGGCTTGTCCACCCAGCAGATTACGAACGGCAGCGGTATCGATGGTCGTACGAGGCCAGAGTGAATTAGCGGCAATACCGGCCTCTTTAAATTCAGCGGCCCACCCGAGTGTCATCATACTCATGTTGTACTTGCTCATCGTATAAGCCACATGTCCCTTGAGCCACTTAGGTTGCAGATCGATGGGAGGAGAAAGCGTTAAGATATGCGAATTGGCTCCTTTGCGTAAAAAAGGCACGCAGGCCTTGGTCATCAAAAAAGTGCCGCGCACATTAATATCATGCATCAGATCGAAGCGCTTGGCTTCTGTCTTTTCGGTATCGGTAAGCGAAATAGCCGATGCGTTATTGATCAATATATCGATACCTCCAAATGTTGCAACGGCCTGCGTAACCACTTGCTGGATCTGCTCCTCGAAACGAATATCACAAGCCACGGCTAGTGCCTTACCGCCGGCCGCTTCCATTTCGGCCGCAGCCGAGAAGATGGTTCCACCCAACTTTGGGTTTTCTTCTACACTCTTGGCGGCAATTACAATATTGGCTCCCTCTCGGGCCATTCGAAGACCTATGGCCTTACCGATTCCTCGGGTAGCGCCGGTAATCACAACGGTTTTATTGGCAAAAGACATGGTGTATTATATTAAAAGGTCATGGTCTGTTTACGTGACTCGTTTATCGAAGTATGGGGCATTGGTCAATACTCGGGCAATACGGGTTTTGTCTCAACGATGGCTTCGATTCGCTGCCCTATTTCTGGCGTAAGTTTTTCTACGGCCAACAAGGCATCTAAATTTTCGAGCAACTGCTCTTTCTTGGTGGCTCCCAAGATGGCCGTGGTTACGTTTGGATTCTTGATGCACCATGCAATACTCAACTGCGAAGGGGTGATGGACAGCTCCGCAGCCAGCTCGGCGATCTTGACGGCCTTGGCCACTAGCTGCTCCTGCATTAAACGATCGCGCAACCACTCAAAACCCGGAATGGCAAATCGACTCTCGGCCGGAATTCCTTTATTATATTTTCCGGAGAGCAACCCCGATGCCAGCGGACTCCAAATAGTGGTACCCAACCCAACGGTTTTATACACCATCAGATATTCATTCTCGATCTTATCGCGTTCAAAAAGATTGTACTGCGGTTGTTCTACGCTGGGACCGATCAGACCATAGCGCTGTGCCACACGGTGTGCTTCCATAATTTCTACGCCACTCCACTCACTGGTACCCCAATAAAGGATCTTTCCTTGTGTGATGAGATGGTGCATGGTCCACACCACTTCTTCGATAGGGACATTCTTATCGGGACGATGACAGAAGTACAGATCCAGATAATCGGTTTGCAGTCGTTGCAGCGCCTCGTGACAAGCCTCTGTAATGTGCTTTCGGCTTAAGCCATGTTGGTTCGGTTTGTTCTCCTTTCCTCTCCATCCCCAAAAAACTTTTGAAGAGAGTACATACGAGGTACGATCCCATCCTTTTTTTCGCAACACGCGCCCCATCATCTTTTCACTCTCGCCCAAGGCGTATACTTCGGCATTGTCAAAAAAGTTGACCCCTTGGTCATACGCTATTCCCATCAATTCGTCGGCAATCTGGTCATTGATCTGTTTGTGAAAACTCACCCAACTTCCAAAAGAGAGTACACTCAACTGCAGGCCTGTTTTGCCCATATAACGATATTCCATATTCAAAGAATTTAGAACAACAAAGGTAGCAGAATTATGCCTCGGTCTTATTGGGCAGAGGGAGCCTTGACCGTGCCGGTAGTAGCGCGAAACGTAATACGCTTAAGGTCTTGAGTAGCCTCCAATCCCTGCCCTCCCACGATCTGTTGATCGGGGCCACGGTAGATGGCATACTTATCGGTCGTAAACAATTGTGTTGCCTGGTCCCACCAAAGCTCAGGAGAGATCAGCGTATCCCCTTTTTGTGTGATGACCACTACGCTGTCGCGTAAAAAGACCTTATTGAGGTTTTCGTAATACACTCCATAGCGGGCATCCAGTCGGGAATCGATGCGAAGGCTATCATCATAAAAATCACAATGAACGGTACGAGGAAAGGTCATGGAGATCGTATCGCGATTCAGCTTGACCATAAAGGGTGCAACGATACGGGCCTTGCGTAGACCACGCTGGCTTATAAAGGTCTCCATATCGGTGGCTTCTTCGCTCAGGGTCACAGAACGAGTCCATTCACGGAGCGTACGATCGTCATTTTCACAAGACGCGAGCCCGAACAAAAAAATAAAAAAAATAGATGCTGACCGATTAGTCATATTGACGCTTGATAAACCAGATATCGCTCAGCGAAAAGCCCAGGGAGATTCGAAATAAGTTTTCTTGCAATACATTCTTGTCCGAACCCCTGCGAACATATTCGAGCGACAGGTTCACAAAGGTCACCTGATTAGGAGCCTGTCGACTGATGCCAACCGGCAAACCCAATCCTAACGTTGCGCCTAATTGCGGCAGTGCTTGGCCAAGTTGTATATAGTCGGGTCCCAGAAAAAACCCAAAGCGGTACGAAACATTGGTAAAGTAACTACGTTGCGGAACAGGGCTAAGTTGTGCACCTACGCGAAGCTCCCATTTGTCTCGCAACGAGTCGGCCTTGCCATAAAAACGGTAGTCGCTCCAGGGCTGAGCGCTGTAATCTATTCCAAAGAGCCAGCCTCCCTCTTTGTTGGGAACGGCAAATTTCTGAAGGGTAAATCCGGCCGTATACGTAGCGGGCAGCTGTAACTGTCCGTTAATATCCCGAAGATCGGATACGCTGTCGAGACGAAGCTGCCCCTGGCTTTGATCGAAATAGAACGTCTCACGTACTTGATCTTGACGTGCCCTGAGCGTTTGACCCAGCTGACCAAAGGCCCCTAGTGTTAGTACAAGTTTTTTATTCAACGGAAGCTGGTATTGCAATCCGGCTTGCAGACTCAGGTTACCAAAATTGGTGGTGTTCTGAAATTTAGCTTGGTAGTAAGAGATGGTATCGTTCAAAAAACTGCGACGGGTCGTGTAATTCTTACGACCGAACAGATAACCCATATTCAATCCAATGCTCAATTTTTC
This sequence comes from Chitinophagaceae bacterium, assembly GCA_044351575.1. GTDB lineage: Bacteria > Bacteroidota > Bacteroidia > Chitinophagales > Chitinophagaceae > JJ008. Next base: position 1,453 of record JBILFN010000025.1, on the reverse strand, counting down.
TTCAACTCCCTTTCTGTCTTTGCTAAAGAGTGCGATGCCGGTACCCATCGAACCAAGATACGATCCGCCATCTCCTTCGAATTGTGTTACCGACGTATCGATGGCAGCCCCGGTCACAGGATCGGACAATCTTTCATAGCGATCGATCTTGTAGCTGATCCTGGAGATAGGACGAATACCAAAACTCATCCCCCAGTTCTTGCGCAGCGGAACACCGACCTGCACGTAAGAGAACAGGGCATTGCTGGCGGTAAAGCGTTGTTCTTTTTGAGGATCGCGCAACGTACGGTTATCGATATTGACAGCCATGTCGAGCACCACGCGCCCCGAACTGAGCTTATTTGATTTCTTTTCTTTCCACGCTTGAAAGGCAGCGAACGAAGCAGGATTATTAAAGTTGACCGACAAGGCATCGGTATAGCCCGCCGAAATTCCTCCCATACTGCGGGTGCTTATATTAGTCGATGGAACCAGATCTCCGATACCGTATCGGGAGTAGGGTGAATTATCTTGGGCCAACAGGGGGGACGCCACCCAGAAAATGAGCCCTGCAGCCAACCCCAGAATAATACGTAACTCGTTGATTTTCTTATAGATTATTGACTTCACTGATCGCATACAGGCCCTTATAGATTAGATCGGGGTCTGCAAATATCTTGTTTTTAAGGTGGGCCGCCAAATAGGGTATATCCCCCCCGGTTAAGACCACGTTAAAGTTGCCGTAGCGGTGTTTATAGGCATCGATAAAACCATCCATCTCCAGGGCCATCCCCAGCACCACGCCCGACAAGATATTGGTGTTGGTATCGTATCCGATTAAGGGTACATCCACCGAAGGGGATACCAAAGGAAGTAACGCAGTATGCTGGTGTAATGAGCGCAGACGCATTTCGAGACCCGGCGAAATTCCCCCTCCCAAAAATTCGTGACGCGCATTAATAAAATTATAAGTGATGCATGAACCCAATGCAATGATCAGATTATTCATGCCGGGATAATAATGAACGGCGGCTGCGCACATCGCTAACCGATCGGCGCCGATCGTTGCGGGTTTGCCTACCGGCGTTGTAAAGGAAAGCTTGGTCGTGTGGTCTAGTTTATGAAAGCGCGTAGCAGTAGCAAGCAACGTTTCGAGTGCAGGATTATGGGCAATTACAGAAGAAAGAATAGTTCGCTGCGGAGTATAGTGTCTTAGCAGATCGCTAATGGTGGCATCGGCATCATCGGTCAGTTGCACGGCCTCTCGTAGGATAGCGCCGTCGAATACGGCCACTTTTTTTCGTGTATTGCCGAAATCAAAACAGAGTGTAACAGCCATGGTCGATCGTTAAAGATTAAAACCGCTCAGATTTTTAAAGTGCCCATTCAGCTGTATCCGTTGTTTGAGTTGTTCCACACCCGACAACAGCGGAATGGCCTTATGCAAATGTCGCTTAATAAATTCCTTTCGCTG
>JBILFN010000103.1:0-6349 GCA_044351575.1 Chitinophagaceae bacterium | reverse complement strand
CCCCTCATTCAACGAAGAGGCACTGCAACTCTTACGAACAAAAAAGAATCGCATTCTACTGCAGTTGCATCCGCGAACCGCACCTGCCGGTCAATTCAGATCGGTGTTGAGCGGTGTACTGGCCCAAGACAGCGATACTGGTAACGTAGCCGATTGGAAACAGGTATCGGGTTTGCCCTGCAACGAAGACACAAAGGCCGATCTGCTGGTAGCGAATCTCATTGCCAAACACCTAAAGTCAAATGCGATCGCGCTGGTAAAAAACAAACAGCTGATCGGGAAAGGATGCGGACAGACCAGTCGTATCGACTCACTTCGCCAAGCACTCGAAAAGGCACGACAATTTAATTTTGATCTACGTGGTTCCGTTATGGCCAGTGATGCCTTCTTTCCCTTTGGGGATTGTGTCGAAATGGGACACCAGGCCGGCATTACCGCTTTTATTCAACCCGGCGGCTCTATTCGAGATCAAGATTCGATCGACTATTGCAACCAACACCAGCTGATTTTGATCTTGACCGGACAGCGACATTTTAAACACTAATCATTTACACAAGCAATAATATGGTTGCCACACAGCACACGCGGCCCAAAGCGTTACTGGCGCTGGCGGCCGTTTGCTTTCTGTGGGGAACTACCTGGGTAGCTTCGAAAGAGGGAACGCGGCATATTCCCGCGCTTCAACTGGCCGGTATGCGACAACTGTCGGCAGGAATCCTTTACGTTTGTTTCTTTCTTTACAAACGAATACCATTACCTCGCGGCAGAGAATGGAGACCGGTGCTCTTACTGAGTTTTTTGAATTTTGTGATGAGTAACGGGCTTAGTACGTGGGGAGTCAAATATATCTCCGCAGGACTCGGCTCTATCATGGGTGCCATTTTTCCGCTTTGGTTGGTCGTGATCGGTTTTTTTACACAAAAAGAAAAGATGCACCGCTCGGCCATTGCAGGTCTCCTGTTAGGATTCGGTGGGGTTTGCATTATTTTCTACGACCACCTGAAAGATTTTCTCGATCCTGATTTTAGGTTTGGCATTACATTATCGCTGATCGCCACCTGGACCTGGGCCTTTGCCACCCTTTATACCAAACAGCAAGCCACACGATTTAATCCCTATTTTAGTTTGGGTCTGCAAATGCTGCTATCCGGTTTGCTGCTAACGATATTTACCCAGGTGACTGGCTGGTCCATTCCACTCGCAGCTATTCCCGCCAGTTCGTGGATGGTACTGGGCTATCTGGTATTTTTCGGATCGGTGCTTTCTTTTATCGCCTACCTGTATGCCTTACAGCATTTGCCTACCGAGCAGGCGTCGATCTATGCGTACGTAAATCCGGTAGTGGCCTTGCTTTGCGGTGCCCTTCTTTTCGATGAAAGGATCACTATCTATATACTGGTAGGAGGCGCGGTAACCTTAGTAGGCGTATGGCTCGTTAACAAAGCGTTCAAGTCAGGGCTGCCTTAGCGATCGCCATATTTTTCTTTCCAGCGCTGGTTAAAGGTCTTCTCCGGAAAATGCAGCTCGCCGCGTTGTGCGGTCCATCCGGTCACTACTTTATTGACGAACCAGTTTTTCATTTTACCGGAGGCCAAGTTGAGCGCCGGACGATAGAGCATGGCTTGCTTCCAAGCGCGCCAGGCGATCTTTTCGAGTAGCTCAGCTTTTCCGGTTCGCACCGATTCGTAACGATTTTCGAGTAACAATTCGTGCAGATTGATCTTGACGGCACACACCTCCGTGCAATTACCACATAACGACGAGGCAAAGCTTAAGTGCTTAAAGTCGTCCATTCCCTGCAGGTGAGGCGTTATGACCGAACCGATAGGGCCGCTGTACGTAACCCCGTAGGCATGTCCGCCTATGTTCTTGTAAATAGGACAAGCATTCAAACAAGCACCGCAGCGTATACAGTACAAACTTTCGCGCTGCCTTTCGTCGGCGAGAATGTTGGTACGGCCATTGTCGAGTAAGATCACATACATATCGGTAGGACCATCGGTCTCTCCGGGTTGACGAGGGCCGGTGAGCAGAGAATTATAAACCGTTACCTGCTGTCCGGTGCCGAAAGTGGCCAGCAACGGCCAGAACAAACTAAGGTCGTTGATAGAAGGTATAACTTTTTCGATGCCTGCTATAACGATATGCGTGGCGGGCCAGGCGCAACTAAGTCTTGCGTTGCCTTCGTTTTCGGTTACGGCAATGCCCCCCACGTCGCTGACAATAAAGTTGGCGCCTGTTACGCCCACTTCGGCCTGCACGTATTTTTCGCGCAAGATCTCGCGAGCCGTTAGGGTAAGTTGCTCGGGTGTGGCCTTGGGGTCCGTACCCAGTTTTTCGGCAAAGAGTTTAGCAACGTCCTCTTTGCTCTTATGCATGGCAGGAGTTACGATATGATAGGGAGCTTCGCCATCTAGCTGTTGAATGTATTCGCCCAGGTCGGTCTCTACGCTGTCTATGCCGATACTTTGTAGGTAATCGTTGAGATGGATCTCTTCGGTAACCATGCTCTTGCTCTTGACCAGGGTCTTACATTTTTTTTCGCGACAGATACGCCCAATGGCCTCCAACGCCTGTTGTGCATCTTCGGCCCAGATCACTTTTGCCCCCCTGCGCGTAATGGTCGCTTCGAAAAGTTCCAGTTGCTGATCGAGCGTTGAAATCGCTTTCCATTTCGCATTCTTGGCACGCTCGCGGGCCAACTCGAGGTCCATGAATTGCTGCTTGCCCTTTGGCACCACGGCATTGTACTTGCCTATATTAAAATTGATCTTGCGACGATGCTCGCGATCGGCGGCCTTGAGGGTGCTCTTGGCTAAAAATTGTTCTTGCGTAGGGTTCACGGTCGAAAATTACACACTATTCTTTAAAGTCGGTCTCTTCCCAATCGCCTTTTGCGATCGTGTCTAGCGCTTCCCAGAACTCAAGGCCCCACTTTCGAACAATAGGTTCCTTTAAGAATTGGTAGACGGGCACCTGCAGCTTTTCGCCTAATGCACAGCCCCCGGCACACAGGGTTTGACGAGGTTCATAATTGACCCTTTCGTAGTCGCCATGCTTGCCGGGCTTAGCGGTAATAGGATAGAGATGACAGCTGATCGGTTTTTTCCAATCGATCTTTTTTTCGGCATGGGCTTTTTCGAAAGAGCATTGTATCGATCCGTCGCTCCTGCGAATACCGTAGGCGCAGATCTCCTTATCGCTGTCAACGGTGGGTGTAACCCATCCGAACTCATCGTTCCATACATAATGTCCCTTTTGATCGAGCGTTGCCAGTGCCGAAGCAGACAGATACGGTTTGACAATATGGACAACCTTGTCAATGATCTCTTTCTCGCTCTCCTCCAGCGGCGCACCGGCTGCGCCATCCTCACAGCAGCCTCCTTTGCAACGATGGAGGTCGCAGACAAATTTCTTATCGACCAGGTCTTCGCTGATCAGTATGTTATCGAGTACGATCATCGCGTAGCGTTACGCCATTGTAAGGTGTTGATCAAATGTTGCAAGTCTTTCTTTAAAAATTCATTGACAATGCCCAACGAATCGGCATTGGGCGTAGCGTCAAAATATAAAGCACCGCGTAAGAAATGACGGACCGAATCTGTAACAAAGAATTGATTGGCCGTGGCGGTATTGCCTCCCAGCGAAAAATAAATTCCCTCGGCACCGCTGGGCGTACGCATAACACTGTCTACGATCTGCGTGGCCATGTTTACATGTTGCCTGTAGGCAAGTTTAAATCCGTCTTGCACCAGCGAATCGAAACCCGATCGGCTAACGACAGGTTTATAGCTAATATAGATACGACCTGCAAACCGGGGAAAATCGATATTGATCCAAAAATCATCGGCCGGGTCCTGAAAAAAAGTACTGTCTTTACTGATGCTAGCATAGACCGGATATTCAAAGGTGTACGGGTATCCCGGCTGGTCAAAACGTTGATATTGCTTTTCAGGAAAGGAAATACGGTAATACCCTCGTTTCTTTCCGGCCGTGTAATCACTGTTACAAGCCGCCAATAAGAAAAGTAGTGGCGCCAAAAAGAGCGTAGTACTGGCAAGTACTGCATGTTGACGCCACTTGCTCACAAGCCGCAACCCTTTTGCATAAGAAAAGATTCGAGTATCGATCTGCATGGCTTTTACTACTTGTACTTTCATTTTATTCCTCGTCAAACTCGTCGCGAATATCGCCGATCACTTCCTCTACTATATCTTCCATGGTCACAATGCCGCTGGTGCCGCCGAATTCATCGACCACCACCGCAAAGTGAATTCTTTTTTGTTGAAACTCCTTTAAAAGATCTTCAATGGGCTTGGGTTCCGCCACAAAGAATGGAGTACGCATCAACCGATGCCAATCAAAACCATCGCCAGCCTGCACATAGGGCAAGAGGTCCTTTGTGTTGAGTATTCCCACTACCTTATCAAGATCGCCGCGGTACACCGGTAAACGGGAATAATGAAGGTCGGCCACTTGTCGAAGCACCTCCGATAACGAGCTGTCATATTCGATCCCGCTTACATCAAGGCGGCTGCGCATAATTTGACGGACGGTCATATTTCTAAAATTGACCACACTGCTTATGATCAATTTTTCGCTGGGCGATACTTCTTTGTCTGTCGCCGTGCGGTCGATATCGTCAATATCTTTTCGTCGCTGCCGGTAAAGACGATCCGAAATGGTGACGCCCCCGAATTTTTCGGCCAATCGTATTATCAAGCTACTTGGCCGATACAACAACCGGTAAAGGCCAGCCGCTATAAAGACAAAATCGTGAGCAAACCGAAAGGGTTGCTGACTGGCCCACAACTTGGGCAATAAACGAACCAGAACATACAAGACGACGGCGATCAAACCGATGCTCGACAATGATAAAAGCCAGTGAGCGTCCGATCGCCGGCCCAGCCAATACTCTAAGACATAATTAAGTAATAAGATGATGCAGCAATTCACAAAAGTGCTTGCGATCAGTAAAGAGACGTAAAGCTCTTTGGGATGGGACATCAACTTAATGATACGACGAGCCTCGGCCTGTTGCTTGGTTCGCAACACATCGAGATCTTTTTGCTGTAACGAAAAAAGAGCAGCCTCGTTTCCTGCGATCATAAACGAAAGAAACAGCAGTACCAGCAATAGTGTGGTTAGCAGGGCTCCTCCCTGCGGGACCATTGCCAATAATACATTCAACTGATCTATACTGCTATTACCAGTGGCCGGGTAAGGATCCAAGAACGATTTTTTTTACGAAAGACCCCGTAAAGTTATTGCATTTGCAACTGTGTCCATCAGAAGAGAGAAGATTGTCGACTGTCTGCCTTTAAGTGTTGATTTATAAATTGCGGAAAGGCCAGCTGGTCCAGCCGCTCGGTAGCGACCCACTCCCAGTCCTTGTCGAGTGCTGGTTTTTTCTTGACCACGATATGAATAAATTGGCCGGCGATCAATTGATGAGACAAGGTCTGTCGATAAAGTGCGGAGACCTGTTCCGTACGGTAAGCATTGGGAGAAAGCCATCCTTTTTTTTCGGCCAGTCGGGCCAGCGATGTCCAGGCAGTGGCGGCCGTTGTCTCGAGCAGCGGAAATTCGTACAGGCCTTGCCATATATCTTTTTGCTGACGCACCCGCACCGCCACACGGCCTCTGTACATGAGCAGCAAAAAATAGAACCAGCGCTGCTTGAGTGCCATCGTTTTTGATTTTACCGGCCATTGGGCAACCTTCTTTTGTGCCAGCGCTACACAAGTTTTTGAAAAAGGGCAGGTACCGCATTGGGGCGCTACCGGCTTACAGATAACAGCCCCAAAATCCATGATGGCCTGGTTATACAAACCGGGTTGCTTGCGGTTGAGCAGGGACTGCGCCAACTCACTGAATTTCTTTTTGCCCTCGGTGGTATCGATGGGCAGGTCAATGCCGAACACCCGCGCCAATACCCGAAACACGTTGCCATCGACTACCGCATAGGGCAGATTATAGGCGAAGGAAGCAATGGCGGCGGCCGTATAGGAACCAACCCCTTTTAGCGACAGAATCTCCTCGTAATCAGAGGGAAATACCCCCTTTTTTTCGTTGGCAATAAACCTTGCGGTGGCTAGCAGGTTGCGGCACCTGGAATAATATCCCAATCCCTCCCACAACTTAAAAACCTGATTATCATCTGCTTTGGCGAGTTTTTTGATGGTGGGGAAGGCCTTTACCATACGCTCATAATAGCCGAGACCTTGTTCAACGCGGGTCTGTTGTAAAATAATCTCGCTAAGCCAGATCTTGTAGGGGTCTTTTTCGCCCTTCCAAGGCATTTTTCGGTCATTTTTGGCCGAATTCCACTTTAAAAGTGTGGTAGAAA
>JBILFN010000102.1:0-6399 GCA_044351575.1 Chitinophagaceae bacterium | reverse complement strand
GCTGCAGACTCGAAAAGAGGGTCACCAGGTCATCTACTGTTTTTTTGATCTCTTCTCTAAAAAAAAGTTTCAGGTCTACCAGTACCTGGTCGTTACGGCTGCGGGCGGTGTGGATCTTTTTTCCGGTATCCCCTAATTGTTGTGTCAGCATCCACTCTATGTAGGAGTGTATATCCTCACAGCCAGAATCAAGCTCAAAGCCGGGCTCCTTTGTTGTGCGATATAGTTGTTGCAGGGCTTTTACGAGTTGTTCGGTCTCTTCGATGCTGAGTAGTCCTACCTGGCCTAGCATTTTTACATGGGCCAATGAGCCGATCACGTCGTAGGGAGCCAGTTGCAGATCGAACTGTTGATCGTTACCGATGGTAAAGGAGGTAACAGTATCGGTAGCGGTCGTATTTTTTTGCCAGAGCTTCATATCATACAGCATTTGTGATAAAAAGAGCAGTAATCAATTCTATATAAAGGTCGATCCCTTTTTCGATCTCGTGGGTATATACAAATTCATCGGCACTATGACTGCGAGCCGAGTTACCGGGTCCTAGTTTCAAAGCGGCAAAAGGAATCAGGGCTTTATCCGAAGTCGTGGGAGATCCATAGTGCGATAGACCAAGTGATCGACCAGCATTGACCAATGGGTGGTCTAAGGAAATTAAGGTGGGCCGAAGCCTCGTGCTGCGCGGTTCTACCCGACAGCTCGTGTGCCGGCGAATTTCCGTAAGCACTTCTTCGAAATTGTAGAATTCATTGATGCGGGTATCTACTACAAAGTGACATTCGGAAGGAACCTGGTTATGCGCCTTGTTAGAAGTTTCCATAACGGTTACGCTCATTTTGTTGGGGCCTAACAAAGAAGATACCTTCTCAAACTGATAGTCCCTGAACCAAGCTATATCTTTTAGAGCATGGTAGATGGCATTGTCGCCTTCTTCGCGGGCGGCATGTCCGGCTTTTCCTGTTGCATACACATCAAGCACCAGTAGTCCTCGCTCGGCAACGGCCATTTGCAATAAGGTGGGTTCTCCTACTATGGCAGCTGTTTTTGGATGGAGTTGTGTTGGTAAAAAACAGCCATGGGTTCGATCGATAAATTCTTGATCGAGCAGCAGCGATTCAATACCTCCGGTGCCACTGATCTCTTCTTCGGCAGTAGCAGCCAGTACCAGATTCCACCCCCATTGATTCGCTTTTTTGTGCCACTGGCAAAAGGCAGCGATCAGGCTGACCAACGAGGCACCTGCATCGTTGCTGCCCAGCCCATATAAGCGGCCATCATCTATAGTGGGTAAAAATGGATCTCGTGTATATTGAGTATTGGGCCTGACCGTATCATGATGTGAATTAAGCAGCAGTGTGGGGGCCTGCTTTTTAAGGTTATCGCTAATGGCGTATACGTTGTTGCCTTGCCGATAGGCCTTGATATCCTCTTTTTTAAAAAAGGCAAGCAAACAGTCGGCTGTGCCTTGCTCTTCTTTACTAAAGGAGGGAATGGCAATGAGCGACTGTAACAGGGCTATGCTCTTTTGGTATACCGATTGTCTTTCGCTATGCATATTTTAAAGTGGTGCCTGCCTGGCCTTTTACTAAAGATAGCAATGCCTCTGCTTTTCCGATCCGTACGGTAGCTACTCCGGACTCAAGTGCAGCAAAGGCATTATCGAGCTTGGGTAGCATTCCGCTGTGAATGGTCTTTTTTTCTTTGAGTGTTCGATACATTTTATGGTCTATCGTAGCAATTACGCTATCGGGATCGTCGATATCTGCAAGCACTCCTTTTTTCTCAAACGTATAAATGAGTTCGATGGTGTAGTCTTTACTAAGTGCCACAGCCAGGGTTTGTGCAATGGTATCGGCATTGGTGTTGAGCAGTTGTCCTTGGTTATTATGGGTGATGGGGGCAATGACAGGGGTAACATCTTTTGAAAAGAGGGTGTAAAGCAGATCGGTGTTGACCGAGATAGGGTCACCTACGTAGCCATAGTCAATGGGGTGTGCGGCTCTTTTTTGGGCGTTGATGAGGTTGGCATCGACACCGGTTAGCCCCAGCGCATTACACCCTTTTGCCTGAAGCGAGACCACGATGTTCTTATTGATGTGGCCGGCATAGGCCATCGTTACTACTTTTAGGGTTTCGCTATCGGTTATTCTGCGTCCTTCGCGAATTTGCTGCGCAATACCTAATTGTAGGGCCAGTTCCGTTGCAATTTTTCCCCCGCCATGCACCAGCAGCGTATGTGTCTTTTGCGCTGTATCCTTCTGCAGGGCAAGGGTAGCGAACGACGATAAGAATGAATCCAGCGCCTCGGGGTGATCTATTGACCCTCCCCCCAATTTGACTATATAGAGTAATGGTTTATGCGACATGGGTTACATTTTATGCGCCGCCATCTAAGATTGATTTTAATACGGCCTGTGCTGCCCATACTCTGTTACCTCCTTGTTGTTGCACCAGACTTTGGGGGCTATCCAGTACTTCGTCGCTTAGCTCTACATTTCTTCTTACAGGCAGACAGTGCATCACTTTTGCATTTCTCGTGGCACTCAATTTTTTTGTTGTGAGCATCCAGGAAGCAGCATCTTCTTTTATTTTTCCGTAATCGCGAAAGCTGCTCCAATTTTTGACATACACAAAATCGGCTCCTTCGAGTGCTTTTTGCTGATCTGTCTCGATGGTGGCGCCAGTGGTAAAGGACTCACTAAGTTCCCATCCCGGCGGATGGGTAATGACCAGATCGGCCTGGTGCCAGGCATTGATCCATTGGGCAAAGCTATTGGCCACGCACTGCGGCAGGGCCTTTATGTGTGGGGCCCACGAAAGGACGATGCGAGGTTTTCGGTTCTGGTAGTGCTCGGGATTGGCTTGTAAGATCTCCGTAATGGTAATTACATCGGCCAGTGACTGCAACGGGTGAAGGGTAGCGCTCTCTAAGCTAATAATAGGTATGCCGGCATAGCGAATAAATTGTAAAATGATCTGCTCTGCGTAATCTGCATCGCGGTCCTTGAGGTCGGGAAAACTTCGAACGGCCAGTATATCTACATACTGACCCAGAATGGGTGCGGCATCTTTTACATGCTCTACAGTTTGTCCGTTCATAATGGCGCCCTCGGTGAACTCAAGCTTCCAGCCATCGGCTGCTGCATTCAGTACGATCACATCTAACCCTAATTGTTGTGCAGCCACCTGTGTGCTTAGCCGCGTGCGTAGGCTGGGGTTGAGAAATAAGCAACCTATTCTTTTGCCCTGGCCCGCCAGCCGGTCTCTAAGTGGATCTCCCTTATACCGTAGGGCCAACTGAACCAGTTGATCTATGTTGCCTGCGTCTTGGACCGAAATAAATTGCTTCATGTGGTTTGCAATAAATAAACTATTGGTTCGAATTATCTGCGATCTCTTTTTTGAGCGCATCTATCAGTTGCATTGCTTCGCTTTTCGCCAAGGCCAGCGAAGGCAATAGTCGAATAACACGGGGTTTGGCCTCGCCGGTAAAAATGTGATGTTTTGTCAATAGTCGCTGACGTAACGATCCTAGTGTCTCGGGTACATCGAAACCGATCATAAGCCCGCGGCCGCGTACTTGTTGCAGCGGCGTCAATTTTTCCAGCTCCTCCATTAACCATTGGCCCAGGTGGGCTGCTTTCCCGATCAGTTGTTCAGATTCGATTACTTCGAGTACAGCCAGTGCTGCCGCGCAAGCCAGATGGTTGCCACCAAAGGTGGTTCCTAATTGAAAGTGCTTGGGCTTTATTCTTGGATGGACGATGATGCCTGCTACAGGAAATCCATTACCCATTCCTTTTGCCATGGAATAGATGTCGGCCTCTACACCGGCAAAGTCGTGACTAAAGAATTTTCCGCTGCGTCCGTAGCCGCATTGTACACTGTCTGCAATGTAGAGTGCGCCATACGAATCACAGCATGCACGAATGGTCTGTAAAAATTCGTTTTCCGCTATGTGTATACCTCCCACACCCTGTATCCCTTCTACGATAACGGCAGCGATGTCGTTACCCTGCTCCTTAAAGTGATCGCGTAGTGCCTGGCTATCATTAAAGGGTAAAAATGTAACATGATCTGTTTCGTTGACAGGTGCGCGATAGTTGCCGTTATCGGTAACCGCCACGGCCAGTGAGGTTCTTCCGTGAAATGCCTTACTAAAGGCCACGATCTTCTTTTTGCCGGTGGCAAAGCTGGCTAACTTGAGCGCATTTTCGTTGGCTTCCGCACCGCTGTTGCACAAGAAAAGCTGATAATCTTGTTTGCCCGAAACCTTGCCGAGCAAGTGGGCTAATTCTACTTGCTGCGGAATACGAATGGAGTTAGAGTAAAAGGAAATTTTTTTTAGTTGTGTTTCGATGCGTTGAACCCAGCGAGGATGTCCATGCCCGATGCTGATTACGGCGTGACCACCATACAAGTCGAGGTATTCCGTATTGTGCTCGTCCCATACACTTGACCCTTGGGCCCGGATGATGGTGATATTATGCAGTGGATAGACGTCAAATAAATTCATCTTAGAAGAAGTTGGCTTTTAATTGTAGCCCGGTCGTCTCGGGTAGACCAAAGGCGAGGTTCATATTCTGCACCGCTTGCCCCGAGGCTCCTTTGAGCAGATTGTCAATTACGCAGTGCACCACCAGACAGTCCCCTTGCTGCTCCAGTTGCAGCAGTGCTTTGTTGGTACCCACTACTTGCTTGAGCGAAATAGGGTCTTTGCTGATTATCACAAACGGAGCTGCTGCATAGCATAACTCAAAATACGCGGCCGCCTCTTGTATCGTTAGTGTGCAACGCAATGTTGCACTAATAAAAATACCTCTTGTAAAATTGCCACGCCAAGGAACAAAATGAACGGCAACAGACCTGCCTGCTGCTGCTTGCAATTGTTCACCGATCTCGGCAAGGTGCTGGTGAGTAAGTGTTTTGTAGGCTTGAATATTGTTAGCTCTCCAGCTGTAGTGGCTGGTTTCGCTAAGTGATTGTCCCGCTCCGGTAGAACCTGTTATGCCGGTAACATATGCTTCTTGCAGGCAGCCATTTTTTGCAAGTGGCCAAAGGGCCAGCTGAATAGCAGTGGCAAAGCAACCTGGGTTGGCTATGCTTTTTGTTTCTAGTAGCTTGTTCCGGTGCATTTCGCTAAAGCCGTATACGAATTGACGATTACCGGACCGAGCCGTGCTACTTAGTCTGAAATCTTGCGTAAGGTCGATGATGCAAACAGCAGGGTCGAACGAATGCTTCGCTAAAAATTGTTTCGACTCGCCATGACCCAAACAAAGAAAGAGCACATCGACCGGGTTATCGAAGTGCTCGCTGAACAAAAGATCGGTAGTGCCTAAGAGATCGTGATGAATGTGGTACACGGGTTTACCTGCCTGACTTCTGCTGTAGACAAATTCGATACTGGTGTTTGGATGGCCCAGCAGTAGTCGGAGCACTTCTCCCCCGGTATAACCAGCCCCACCGATAATGCCTGCCTTAATCTTTTTCATGAGCTGCCGATTGAACCTGGTGATAGATGCCTGTCTGGTTGCCAAAGATGCGTGTAAAGCCACGCACGTCTTGTCCGGTAAAGCCGTTATTCATTTCTCCGTACTTTCCAAACCGACTGTTCATTAGGTCGTACGGGCTCTCTATGCCCGTTACCTGAAAGCGATAGGGAAACAGGGTTATAAAAACCTTTCCGCTTACCTGTTGCTGGCTACTTTGCAAAAAGGCTTCTATGTTTCGCATTACGGGATCTAGAATTTGTCCTTCGTGCAACCAATTACCATAAAATAAGGCCAGTTGATCTTTCCATTGCAACTGCCATTTGGTAAGAACATGCTTTTCGAGGGTGTGATGCGCTTTGAGAATGATCATCGGGGCGGCCGCCTCAAAGCCTACTCTCCCTTTGATGCCTATGATCGTATCACCCACATGAATATCTCGCCCTATGGCGTATGGCCCTGCTATGGCTTGTAAGGCCTGAATGGCTTCGGTTGGATGTGCATAGCGCTGCTCATTGATCTGCGTTAACTCGCCTTGCTCGAACACCAGTACCACCGATTCGCTGCCAGTGCGTGTAAGCGGGGTTGGCCAGGCCTCTTCGGGTAGCATACCGTTAGAGAAAAGTGTCTCTTTTCCTCCCACACTGGTCCCCCAAATACCTTTATTGATGGAGTAAAGGGCTTTCTCGGTATTTATCTCGATACCTTGGCTCTTTAAATAGTCGATCTCTTGCTCACGACTCAATTTCGCATCCCGAATGGGCGTAATGATCTCCATTTCCGGTACCATAATCTGAAAGATCATATCGAATCGTACCTGGTCGTTGCCAGCGCCGGTGCTGCCATGGGCTACGGCATCGGCATTGAGCTTTTTTGCATGAGTGGCAATTTGTAGGGCTTGACTGAGTC
>JBILFN010000101.1:0-6514 GCA_044351575.1 Chitinophagaceae bacterium | reverse complement strand
CGAGGGCCTTTTCGATATTATTGATCTGGGCACCACTCAGTTCATCATCAAAGATGGCAATGCGAATATTCTTTCCGGCTATGTATTGTTTGATCTCTTCGAGCTTTCCTTTTCCAATAAAGGTCCGGCTGTCGGGGTGCGGTAGTTTTTGGGTAAAGGTCTTTACGGCTACGGCGCCGGCGGTGGTGGCTAAAAATGCCAACTCGTCGAGATATTCCTGTACCTGGGTTTCAGTCTGATCTTTCTGGATCAGTCCGATCAACACGGCCCGTTCTTCGTTCTCAATTTTATTCCGCTTATCGATCATGGGCGCAAGGTCCTCAAAGACCACTAATGGCTATACCGGTAGAAAGCGTTCGTACGGCGGGGCCGAACCCATCGCGAATAACAGGTGTAAGCTGATAACTGGAAAACAATGTAAAGCGTCCGACACCTACCCGCAAGGTGCCGGATATTCTGGTGCCATTTATAAAGCGAGAACTCGATTCTTTAACTACATAGTCATTGATGAGGTTCTCATTGCGGTTTTGCAATTTGGCGCTGCGCGTGTGCACATTTATCAATTGTCCTACTTTAATGCCTAATGCTACCTTAAGGCCTTTTCCGGTGGCGGGCTGCGCGCTGTAGCGCAGTTCTATGGGGGCCTCGACATAATTGGTAGCCAGTTTGGTCTTTTTAAAATGATTGGTATCGCGTACGTTGGTAAAAGGAAGTTTATTACCGCCGTCTTTCAGACCAATATTCATTTTAGAGAACATAATATGGTCCGAACCAAGACCGGCACCAATACCAACGCTGAGTTTGGGATTATTCTTGAATGGGAAATCCATCATCAAATAGATATTGAAGGTCTTGGAGAATCCTCCCATGGCAATGGTATCTGGAACGCCTATCCATTGGGCATAGCCGAACTGCATCATAAGATGATCGCCTGGTCGACCCGACAGATCGATCTTTGGTTTTGACGAACCTGATTTCTCTTGTGCCACAGCGGCTGTGCATAACAGCAGCGAAAGCGATACGTAAATAAGCTTCTTCATAAGTATAGTTGTGGACCCTGTTGGGATCGAACCAACGACCCTCTGATTATGAGTCAGATGCTCTAACCGTCTGAGCTAAGGGTCCGAGGGGGCAAAAGTAACTAAAAGCCAACATACCTGAAGAGGGGGTCATCAACGGGGTGCTTATCTTTAACATATAGTAAATAAGGTATGGTCAAGCAGATCAAATTACGGGGAGGGCTTTGGGCACTGCTCATACTGTCGTTGGTCTCATCCACTAGAGCACAAATAACCCGCATTGCCTTTGGATCTTGTGCCCATCAAGACCGTCCGCAGCCCCTGCTTAAACTGGCAGCCGCCTATGGCCCCGATCGCTTTATTTTTTTGGGCGATAATATATATGGGGATACAGATAATATGGATACCCTTCGCGCCAAGTATCAACGCTGGGGGGCCAAGCCGGAGTACAAGCAACTGGCTGCTGCGACCAATATACTGGCCATTTGGGACGATCACGATTTTGGTCGCAACGACGCAGGCCGTCATTACCCCTATAAAGAGGCGTCAAAAGAGATCTTTCTCGATTTTTTTAACGAGCCGTTACAAAGCGAAAGAAGAAAACATAAAGGGATCTATCATGTCGAGTACCTGCAAGCGGGCGACCGAAGGGTGCAGATTATTCTGTTGGATAATCGCACCTTTCGCGACAATGTGCTTCCCTACGATTCGGCGGCCATACTACCTCGAAAAAATTATTTTTATCCGCTCGATTACAAACCCCATACCAGCAAAGACAGTACGTTGTTGGGAGAGCAGCAATGGCAGTGGCTCGACGAGCAGTTGCGCCAACCGGCCGATCTACGACTTATTTGTAGCGGCTCGCAGTTTGGCATTGAGTTCAATGGGTACGAGGCCTGGGCCAATTATCCGCACGAGCAAGAGCGGCTCTGTCGCCTGATTCGGGATACCCGGGCAGAGGGGGTCCTTTTCTTAACGGGAGATGTACATTACGGTGAGATCTCGCGTCTGCGTTCGCCGGGTATGTATCCGCTCTATGATATTACCTCGAGTGGTATTACCTCTGTTTGGGATTTTGCAACGCCCAACCGTAACCGCATAGAGGGCCCGGTTATGGATAATAATATTGGGTTGTTGACCATCCGTTGGGAAAAAGATCCTGTTATTGAAATGGAGCTGATCGACGACATGAATAATTCACGCAGCTCCTATACCATCAAGCGAAGTCAACTTACGTTTATGTCCAATCCTGTTATTGCGCACCGCGGGGCCTTTAAGAAAAATGGATTTCCCGAGAATTCCATTGCTTCACTTCGCGAAGCCATCCGACTTAACTGTGCGGGTTCGGAATTTGATGTACGCATGACGGCCGATAGCGTTCTGGTGGTCAATCACGACCCACACTATCAAGGTATGCTCATCGAAGCTACTCCGTATGCAGTGCTGGCCAAACAACCGCTCTCTAATGGAGAAGTATTGCCAACCTTAGCCTCTTATTTGAGAGCGGGTCAACAAGACAAGCCAAGTACACGTTTGATCCTCGAAATAAAACCCTCCGATATCAAGACGACCGAGCGACGCGATCTTATTGCCCGTTCGGTATTAAAGGCGGTCCGAGAGGCGGGGGTAGAGGCCTACACCGAGTATATCAGCTTCGATTATGAACAGCTGCTCGTCTTAAAACGGCATCATAAAAATGCCATCGTACACTACCTGAATGGAGACCGCTCTCCCGAGCAGGTCGCAAAAGATGGTATCGACGGCATCGACTATAATTTTTCGGTGTTTCAAAAAAACCCCGACTGGATCGGGCAGGCCAAACGGCTAAAGCTGGTCTTGAATGCGTGGACGGTAAATGATATGGCCCAACTGGACTGGTTCTTGCTGCAAAAATTCGATTTTATAACCACCAACGAGCCCGAGTTGCTCTTTGAAAGGGTTAAGTAGGGCGTTCAATTTTCTTTTGGCAAAAAGGCCCGGTTAGCTTACTTTTGTACCTGTATTGAAGTAGGAAGGGAACGAAGTCGTTCCCTTCTTCTTTTTACCTATGGATCAGATAGCATTGATAACCAATCTACAAGAGCGTGCCGCCGCCCTGATCGGGGCCGAAAAAGACCTTTTTGTGGTAGAGGTGCGGATAAAGCCGACAAACAATATAAAGATCTATATTGATGGAGATCAAGGAGTTAGTGTTGATAAATTAGTCTCATATAACAGAAAGCTCTATCGTCAGCTCGAAGAGGAGGGATTGTTTCCGAATGGAGATTTTTCGTTGGAGCTCTCCTCGCCCGGGCTCGATGAGCCGCTTAAACTGCACCGCCAGTATGTAAAAAACATCGGCCGTCCGGTGGAGGTGGTCCTGAATGACGGGGCAAAAAAAGAGGGGGTGCTGCAGGTGGTGGGTGATACACAGATCGAGTTGACAGAAACAAAGGGAAAAGGAAAAAAGATGGAGACGCATACCCATGTGATCCCCTTCTCGGAAATAAAAGCGACAAAAATTCAAATTAAATTTTAAAACAGAAACGGATCAAAAATTTGCCTTATGTCCAGTATTAACTTAATTGATGCTTTCCAGGACTTCAAAGACGCGGAAAACATTGACCGGCCCACGATGATGAAAGTGGTAGAAGATGTATTCAAGACCTTGCTCAGAAAAAAATACGGAAGCGACGAAAACTTCGACGTTATCGTAAACGCCGAAAAGGGTGACCTCGAGATCATTCGTCGCCGGATGATCGTTGAGGATGGGGAGGTAGAAGATCCGTTGGCGCAAGTGGCTTACAGCGAAGCGGCCAAGATCGAACCCGATTTTGAAGTGGGCGAAGAACTCTACGAAGAGATCGACCTGCTCGACTTTGGTCGTCGTGCTATTTTAGCGGCCAAGCAAACCCTGGCTAGCCGCATCAGCGATCTAAAGAAAAATGCACTGGCGAAAAAATACGGCGATCGTGTAGGCGATATTATCAGCGCAGAAGTATACCAAGTCTGGAAAAAAGAGATCTTACTGCTAGACGAAGAAGGCAATGAGCTGATTCTTCCGAAAAGCGAGCAGATTCCGCAAGATTATTTTAAGAAAGGTGAGAGCATTCGCGCGGTGATCAGACGCGTAGATATGAAGAATAACAATCCGGTTATCATCTTATCTCGTACGGCTCCCGAATTTTTGGCCAAGTTGCTAGAGATCGAGGTGCCCGAGATCTTCGATGGTCTGATCGTGATCAAAAAGATCGTACGCGATCCGGGAGAGCGGGCCAAAGTGGCAGTTGAATCCTATGATGATCGTATCGATCCGGTAGGGGCCTGCGTGGGTATGAAAGGAAGCCGTATTCATGGCATCGTACGCGAGCTAAAGAACGAGAATATCGACGTGATCAACTACACGGCCAATATTCAGCTCTTGATTCAGCGTTCATTAACGCCGGCTCGTATTACCAGTATGGAGCTGGATAACGAAAGCAAACATGCCAATGTATACCTGGCACCCGATCAGGTATCGCTGGCCATCGGTCGCCGCGGGGTCAACATTAAGCTGGCCTCAGAGCTTACGGGTTACGAACTCGACGTATATCGCGATAACGAAGGTGACGAAGAAGAATTCGATATCGATCTCGAAGAATTCAGCGACGAGATCGACGGATGGGTCATTGACGAGCTGAAGCGTGTGGGTTGTGATACGGCCCGCAGTGTGCTGAACTTGACCGCCGATGAATTGGAGCGTCGTACCGATCTTGAAAAAGAGACGATCAACGAACTCCGAAAAGTGCTGAAGACAGAATTTGAAAAGGAATAAACGATCTCGAAAAAAGGGGTCACACAAACGAAACAACCGATTGGAATGGCAGAATTAAAACTTCCCCGATTACTGGCAGCGGCCAAAGAGTTCAACATTGGTCAGGACACCCTTATTGACTTTTTAGTGGGTAAGGGCTTCCCCAAAGACGAGCTAAAGCCAACGTCTAAATTAACGGAAGACATGTATCGCTCGTTGCAGCAGGAGTTTCAGAGCGATAAGGTCGCCAAGATGAAGAGTGACCAGCTCGAACTTCCCAAGTCTGCACAGGGCGAGGCACGCAAAAAGAAAGAGGACGAAGAGATCACCTTTAAGGCGGCCGATAAGCCTGCTGCCGGCAAAGCAACAAAAAAGAAAGAAGCGCCTGTAGAGGTTCCTGCACAAGAAGCACCTGCAGCTCCCGAAGCCGTGGTAAAAGCCGAGGCACCAGAACTTGAAGGTCCCAAAGTAGTGACCAAGATCGATCTGGATGCTATTGATTCGTCAACACGTCCAAAAAAAGGTGCAAAGGCTAAAAAAGAAGAAGCGGCCGAAGAAGTAAAGCCTGCCAAAGCAAAAAAAGAAAAGGCAACTACCCCGGAAACGCCGGCTCCTGCAGCCGAAGCAGCACCTGCAGAAGAAGCGCCCCCTGTTATTGAGAACATAGAGGTCGAAAAATTATCCGGACCCAAGATCTTGGGTAAGATCGATCTGCCTACCGATAGCGAAACTCGTCCTGTACGCGACGAAAAGAAACCGCGTAAGCGAATTCCGATCGCCAAAAAAGATACCACGCACCGCGAGATCTTTATCAACAAAGACCAAGACGGCAGAACCGGTGGTGGATTTAATCGCGGAAGAGGAGGTCCCAGACCGCAACCTCGTGGTGCCAAACGCGAAGACAAGCTGATCGATGAAAAAGAAATTCAGCGCAAGATTCAAGAGACGCAAGCCAAGTTAAGTGGCGGCGGCACCGGAAAAGGAAAAGGCGTTAAAGCTAAGTTGCGCCGCGAGAAGCGTCAAGAGATGGCCGAGGCCATGGGCGAATCGGTCGATGACAACAAGTTGCAGTTAACTGAGTTTATCAGCGTAAGCGAATTGGCCAGCCTGATGGATGTGAGCTTTGCCGATGTGATCAGCAAATGTATGAGCCTGGGCATAATGGTGTCGATCAACCAGCGACTGGATGCCGAAGTGATCGAGCTGGTGGCCAGTGAATTTGGGTTTATCGTGGAGTTTATCGATATGGAGAAGCAAATGGAGATGGAATCGGATAGTGACGACGAAGATGACGAAGAAGATCTGCAACCTCGCTCACCGATCGTAACCATTATGGGTCACGTAGACCATGGTAAGACCTCGCTGCTCGACTACATTCGCAGTGCCAATGTGGTGGCGGGCGAGGCTGGCGGTATTACCCAGCACATCGGCGCGTACCGCGTGGCGATCCCCAACGGAAAAGAGATTACGTTCTTAGATACGCCCGGTCACGAAGCCTTTACGGCCATGCGTGCCCGTGGTGCCAAGGTTACCGATATTGCGGTTATTGTTATTGCGGCGGACGATGCGGTGATGCCTCAAACGCGCGAGGCGATTAGCCATGCGCAGGCAGCCGGGGTACCCATGATCTTTGCCATCAATAAGATCGACAAAGACGGCGCCAACAGCCAAAAGATATACGAGCAGCTCTCTCAAATGAATCTGCTGGTCGAAGAATGGGGCG
>JBILFN010000024.1:0-18432 GCA_044351575.1 Chitinophagaceae bacterium | reverse complement strand
TTCAATGAGTACCCTGCAAGTTGCACCGGGTGAGAGTTTTGTTTTTGAATTGCTGCAATAGACCCCATACATGCAACTCGACACGCAACGGCCCGTCTGGAATTATTCGCTGCTAACGGCCGACGATCTGGCGCAATATCATCAAGGCACGCATTGTCGTCTTTATCAAAAGATGGGAAGCCGCTCCGTGCAGGTAAACGGCGTTTGGGGTTGTTATTTTTGTGTCTGGGCTCCTAACGCCACCCGTGTTTCGGTAATCGGAAATTTCAATCATTGGAATAACGAAGCGCATGTATTGTTCCCTCGTTGGGAAAAGTCGGGTATCTGGGAGGGGTTCATACCCGGAGTGCCTTTGGGCGAAGTATACAAGTATCATATTATTGGCCACCGGCATCAAGCGCTCGACAAAGGAGATCCCTTTGCTTTCTTTTGGGAAAAGCGACCCCAGACGGCTTCAATTACCTGGGATCTTTTTTACGAGTGGAAAGACGCCGAGTGGATAAAAACGCGTGCGCAGCACAACTCGCTGCAGTCCGCCTGGAGCGTATACGAGGTGCACTTGGCCAGTTGGCGCCGGCCGGAAGAGGGTGATGAAAACACTTATCTAACCTACGACGAGCTGGCGCATACGCTAGTGCCGTATGTGCAACAAATGGGATTTACCCATGTCGAGTTTATGCCGATAATGGAATACCCCTTCGATGGTAGCTGGGGTTACCAATGCACGGGATATTTTGCACCTACATCGCGTTTTGGAGATCCCCAGGGGCTCATGCGTCTTATCGATGCCTTTCATGCTGCCAAGATCGGGGTGATACTCGATTGGGTGCCTTCGCATTTTCCGCACGATGCGCACGGCTTGTATCTTTTCGATGGAGCCAACACGTACGAGTATGCCGATCGCAGAAAAGGATTTCATCCCGATTGGAATAGTTATGTATTTAATTACAAGCGGGGAGAGGTTCGCTCGTTTTTACTTAGTAGTGCGCATTTTTGGTTCGATCTCTTTCATGTCGATGCTATTCGTGTCGATGCCGTCTCCTCTATGTTAAAACTCAACTACTCTCGTAAAGCGGGTGAATGGGAGGCCAATGAATTTGGGGGCGACGGAAATCTCGAGGCCATCGAGTTTTTAAAGGAGCTTAACCGTAGCATTTACCAACGATTTCCCGACGTGCAGACCATCGCAGAAGAGGCTACTGATTGGCCCGGTGTTTCGAGACCGATTCACGTGGACGGACTTGGTTTCGGCATGAAGTGGATGATGGGATGGATGCACGACACGCTACGTTATTTTAAGCTCGATCCGCTCTTTCGCAAGCACCACCAGGACCGTTTTACGTTTAGCATGATGTACTTCTATGACGAGAACTTTATGCTACCGTTCAGTCACGACGAAGTGGTGCACGGTAAAAGTCCGATGATCTACAAAATGCCGGGTGATGAGTGGCAGAAATTTGCCAACCTGCGTTTATTGTACTGCTATATGTTCACTCATCCCGGCGCCAAGCTTTTATTTATGGGAGCAGAGTTCGGTCAAACCAGCGAGTGGGATTATCGGTCTCAGTTGAATTGGCCACTCTTGCAGTTTCCTGTTCATAGCGGTCTTTCTAAGATGGTAGCGGCACTGAACAATTTACTGACCGGTCAGCCTGCCTTGTATGAAAAGCAATTTGACCCTGCCGGGTTTGAGTGGATCGATCTCGATCATCGATCCGAGTCGGTGGTCGTATTTAGGCGAAAGGGCAAGGATGCTTCGCGTGAGTTGCTCATTGTACTTAATATGACGCCTGTTGTTCACCGTAACTGGAACATAATTGTCTCGGGCAAAGTGTTTACTACAGAGATCTTCAATAGCGACGCTCCCGAATTCGGAGGAGCCGGTACGGTACATAACCCGCTTATCAGAAGTGAATGCATTAGTAAAGAGGACGGGCGCTATCGTTTGACCCTTGATATTCCTGCGTTGGCGGGCTTGGTGCTTGTATAGACTAATTCGATCGAAAAAGCCTGTCTGGTTGGTATGGCGTTCTTACATCCGTTGCGGAACGGCGATACCCAAGTTGCCCATTGCCGCCTCGATAAGCCGGGCTGTTTGCGCAGAAAGTTTTAATCGTAATTGCTTTTTTTCGTCCGATTCGGCCTGTATTACCGAGTGCTGGTTATAAAAGCTATTGAACGTCTTGGCCAGTGTAAAGGCATAGATGGCCAGTACCGAGGGGTTGTGTTCCGTTGCGGCTTGTTCCAACACAACAGGGTATTGGGCCAGTTGTAAGATCAGTTCTTTTTCGGCCTTCAGAAAAGTAACCTCACCCAGCGACCGATCCGTTGGTTTTTCTTTTCTGAGCAGTGAGCAAATGCGAGCATGGGTGTATTGCACGAAGGGACCCGTAAATCCCTGAAAGTCGATCGACTCCTCGGGATTGAATACCATTTTCTTTTTGGGGTCGACACGCAACAAAAAGAACTTTAGGGCTCCCAGGGCCAGCATTCGATAAAGGGCATCCAGTTCGTCGGCCGTAAAATCTTTTACCTTGCCTAACTCCTCGGTCTTACGTTTTGCCACCGCTATCATTTCACTTACGATATCGTCGGCGTCGACGACCGTTCCCTCGCGGCTCTTCATGCGACCGCTGGGTAATTCCACCATGCCATAGCTAAGATGATAGATGCCTTTGGCATATGATTTTTGTAATTTCTCTAAGATCAACTGCAGGACCTTCATGTGATAGTTCTGCTCATCGGCTATCACATAGATGCTCTGGTCATAGGCGAACTCATTGTATTTTTCTTGGGCCAGTCCCAGATCTTGGGTAATGTACACTGAGGTGCCGTCTCCGCGCAGTACCAGTTTCTGGTCCAGTCCTTCGTTCGTAAGGTCGATCCACGTACTGCCGTCCTCTTTGGTAAAGAACACCCCTTGCTGTAATCCTTCTGCAACGAACTGCTTACCCAGCAGATAGGTCTTGCTTTCGTAATAGGTCTTTTGAAAATCTGCTCCGATCTTCCGGTAGGTCTGGTCAAAACCCTCATACACCCAGCCATTCATGGTAGTCCAAAGCGAAATCACCTCTGGTTTTCCGGCCTCCCAATCCAGTAGCATTTGCTGGGTAGCTTTCATGATGGGCGCCTCTTTTTCGGCTTCTTCTTTGCCACGCCCCGCGGCAATTAGTTCGTCTACTTGTCTTTTTAGTTCGTCGTTGAACTTTACATAATAATCCCCAACAAAATGATCTCCCTTTAGACCCGTGGTGGCAGGGGTAGCGCCATTGGCGAACAGCTGCCAGGCGATCATGCTTTTACAGATGTGAATGCCGCGGTCGTTGACCACACAGGTTTTTATTACTTCGGCCCCACAGTTCTTGAGCAGCTCCGCTACGCTCCATCCTAAGAAAATATTACGAAGATGTCCCAGGTGAAGGGGCTTGTTGGTATTGGGTGACGAGTATTCGACCATCACTTTTTTCCCTTGCAGCCAGTGTTCTTGCAAAGAGGATCGACCCGACTGAGCCTCTAAGAACTGCAGCCAAAAAGTATCGGTGAGGGTAAGGTTTAAAAACCCCTTTATTACATTGAACCGCGCCATTGTCTGGGGATATCGCATTATCAGTTGCTCTCCCAGTTGCTCCCCCAGTTTTTCGGGGGCCATCTTAAGCGGTTTAGCCAGCGAAAAGAGTACCAGCGTGTAGTCGCCCTCGAATTCCGGTTTGGTGCTATTGATCACCAACGTCTCGGCCGTGGCACTATACTCAAAGCCCTCTTTGAGACAATCCAGTATCAATTCTTTTATCTGTGCAACAACGCGCATAAAGTCGTTTACGATTGCGGCAAAGGTAGGCAGTTTGACAATTGCTGTTGATTGGTTTACTTTGCGTCTTTATGAAAAAGTTGTCCAAGCTGGTGGCCCTTTCTCTTTTGGCTGTCATTGATTTTTTCTATCCTCCCTTTAGTCGTTGGCTGTCGTTACAGACCTTTCGCTATGCGGCTTCGGGAGGGGGTAACGCTTTGTTGGGGTTCGGCGTTTATTATGCCGCCTTTTCTATGCTGCTCAAAGGACAACCATTGATGCTTCCTTTCTATGCCTTTAAGCCACACAGCGCTTCGCTGCTGCTTTCTTTTTGCATTACATTCCCAGTCGGCTTCTTTATGTCAAAATTTGTGGTCTTTTCCGACTCTTCGCTCAAAGGCCGTGTTCAGCTTTTTCGCTATTTAATGGTTTGCCTTTTTAATTTGCTGCTCAACTATCTGTTGCTAAAGCTGCTGGTAGAGCGTTTTTTGCTGTACCCTATACTGGCCCAAGTGATCACCGTAGTGGTGGTGGTCGGTTTTAGCTACCTGGCCCAGCGAAATTTCTCATTTAAGACCACTGCAAAATTGCCCTGAAATTCGCCTGGGTCCTGCCAATACTGTCAGGCGTAAACCCCTTGAAATCCAGTTTTTTGCCTAAACTGACAAAATTGCACATTTGCAGGTAACGGCATGGCAATTGCCTAATAGGATACTGAATCCTTAAAAAAATATCAACATGGGAAAAATAATTGGAATCGATCTGGGTACCACCAACAGTTGCGTCTCTGTAATGGAGGGCAACGAACCCGTCGTAATCGCTAATGATGAAGGACGTCGTACTACGCCCTCCATTGTAGCTTTTCTCAAGAATGGAGAAAGAAAAGTAGGTGACCCGGCCAAGCGCCAGGCGATCACCAATCCTCAAAATACCATTGCTTCCGTAAAGCGTTTTATGGGTCGTCGCTTCGACGAAGTAGGAGAGGAGATCACTCACTGGAGTTATAAAGTGGCCAAAGGAGACAACAATACCGTTCGTATCGATATCGATGGCCGTTTGTATACACCGCAAGAGATTAGTGCCATGGTCTTGCAAAAAATGAAAAAGACCGCCGAAGATTATTTGGGTCACGAGGTAACCGAGGCCGTTATTACGGTACCCGCTTACTTTAACGATGCCCAGCGTCAAGCTACCAAAGAGGCCGGAGAGATCGCCGGTCTCAATGTAAGACGTATCGTCAACGAACCCACGGCTGCTGCGTTGGCCTATGGTCTCGACAAGGCCCAGTCCGATCGTCGTATCGCAGTATTTGACCTGGGTGGCGGAACCTTCGATATATCGGTGCTCGAATTGGGCGACGGTGTGTTTGAGGTAAAGTCAACAAACGGAGATACCCACTTGGGAGGGGACGATTTTGATAAAGTAATTATGGACTGGCTGGCCGATGAATTCAAAAAAGATGAGTCCATTGACCTGCGCAAAGATCCCATGGCGCTGCAGCGCCTTAAAGAGGCCTCTGAAAAAGCCAAAGTAGAGCTGAGTTCTTCTTCTGAGACAGAAATAAATCTGCCTTACATAACCGCAGTGGATGGGGTGCCTAAACACCTGGTCAAAAAATTGAGCCGTGCCAAGTTCGAGCAACTGGCAGACTCTTTGTTTGCTCGCTGTCTAAAGCCCTGCGAAGCCGCGCTTAAAGATGCCGGTCTGTCCACATCGCAAATAGACGAAGTGATCTTGGTGGGTGGTTCGACCCGTATACCCAAGGTGCAAGAGATCGTAGAAAAATTCTTCGGTAAAAAGCCAAACAAGGGTGTTAACCCCGACGAGGTAGTAGCAGTAGGCGCCGCCATTCAGGGTGCCGTACTGACCGGAGAGGTAAAGGATGTATTGTTGCTTGATGTTACTCCACTTTCGCTGGGTATCGAGACCATGGGTAGTGTTATGACCACCCTGATCCCTGCTAACACGACCATTCCTACTAAGAAATCAGAAGTCTTTTCAACGGCCAGCGATAACCAACCCGGTGTACAAATTCACGTATTACAAGGGGAGCGCAGCATGGCCAAAGACAATAAGAGTCTGGGCATCTTTAACCTCGATGGTATTCCCCCTGCACCTCGCGGCGTACCCCAGATCGAAGTAACCTTCGACATCGATGCCAATGGTATCTTACACGTTACCGCCAAAGACAAAGGAACCGGTAAGGAGCAAAAGATACATATCGAGGCCGGATCGGGTCTGAGCAAAGAGGAGGTAGAAAAAATGAAGGCAGAGGCCAAGGCTAACGAAACGGCCGATAAAGCCGAAAGAGACCGCGTTGAAAAACTCAACCAAGCCGATTCGCTGGTATTCCAGACCGAAAAGCAGTTAAAGGAGTATGGCGATAAGATCCCTGCCGAGAAGAAATCTGCCATTGAGCAAGCGGCCGAAAAGTTAAAGGAAGCGCACAAAGCGCAAGATCTGGCCGGTATTGATGCACATATGGCAACGCTCAACGCAGCTTGGACTGCGGCCAGCGAGGATATGTACAAAGCAACGCAGGGTGGCGCACAACCAGGGCCCGATGCCGGTGCCGGAAATGCCTCGAGTGCGGCTACCGAAGATGTAACGGACGTTCCCTTCGAAGAAGTAAAATAAGCGCTGCCTGGCAACGCTGTAAAAACCCGCCCGACCCGGCGGGTTTTTTGTTTTGAAAAAACTATGCCGATTTTTTACGAAAACGATAGTTTTGCTCTCTTTT
This sequence comes from Chitinophagaceae bacterium, assembly GCA_044351575.1. Lineage (GTDB taxonomy): Bacteria > Bacteroidota > Bacteroidia > Chitinophagales > Chitinophagaceae > JJ008. The sequence continues at coordinate 11,905 of JBILFN010000024.1, read as the reverse complement.
CTATACGTACTAACCCATTTGCCGCATGTCTAATTCTTATCTCGATCTTGTCAAGCAAACGTTCAATTTTCCCCAAGAGGGAATTGAGGTCCACGAAGGTAATCTTACCTTCAATGGTCTTGACCTTAAGGCACTCATTGCTAAGCATGGCACGCCCCTTAAGCTGACCTATCTTCCTAAGATCGGTATGCAGATAAAAAAGGCCAAGAGCATGTTCGCCGCTGCCTTTAAAAAGCACAAGTACGAGGGTAAATATTATTACTGTTATTGCACCAAGAGTTCGCATTTCAGTTTTGTGGTAGAGGAAGCGCTCAAAAGCGATATCCATCTCGAAACCTCATATGCCTACGATATTGAGATCATCAAAAAGCTCTACGCTAAAAAGAAGATCAACAAGGATATTCATATTATTTGCAACGGCTTTAAGCAAAAGGGATATACACGTCGAATAGCTCAATTGCTTAACTCGGGCTTTGCCAATGTAATTCCGGTGCTCGATAACAAAGAGGAGCTTAAAGAGTATGCCCACTCCGTCAAGGTTCCCTTTAAGTTGGGTATTCGTGTGGCGGCCGAGGAGGAACCCAACTTTCCTTTTTATACTTCACGACTGGGCATTCGGGCCAAGGACATCCTTGAGTTTTATGTCGACCGTATTGAGGGATACGAGAGCAAGTTTCAATTAAAGATGCTCCATATCTTTTTGAACAAGGGTATTAAGGACGATATCTACTATTGGAGCGAACTCAATAAAGTGGTCAATCTCTATTGCCAGCTTAAAAAGATCTGTCCCGAGTTGGACTCCATTAACATTGGCGGCGGATTTCCTATCAAACACTCCCTGGGCTTTGAGTACGATTATCAATTCATGATCAATGAGATCGTTCGAAACATCAAGGTCGCTTGCAAAAAGGCCAAGGTTCCCATGCCCAATATATTTACCGAGTTCGGTAGTTATACGGTAGGAGAGAGTATGGCTCATATCTACAAGGTAATTGCCGAGAAAGTACAGAACGACCGGGAAACCTGGTATATGATCGATTCTTCGTTCATTACCACATTGCCCGATACCTGGGGCATCGGAGAAAAATTCCTGATGCTGCCCGTCAATAAATGGGATCAGGATTACCAGCGCGTTGTGCTGGGTGGAATTACCTGCGACAGCCACGATTACTACGACTCAGAAGAACACATCAACGAAGTATTCTTGCCCAAGACCAATGGGACCGAAGAGCCGCTCTATGTGGGGTTCTTTCATACCGGGGCCTATCAGGACCAGATCAGTGGTTACGGAGGCATCAAGCATTGTCTGATCCCTTCTCCCAAACACGTAATTGTGGGGTACGATAAAAACGGAAAGCTGGTCGATTGGGTCTATGCTAAACAGCAAACAGCACAGAGCATGCTTAAGATTTTAGGCTATTGATCGTAACCAGGGCCAGGGATTCAATAGTTGGGCGCAGGGCGGCTATGTTACCCGATACTGCAGCCCGGGCATAAAAAAACCCCTCGTTGAAACGAGGGGTTGTAAACCAAAACCAACTGCTTATGAGAAAGAATCTTGTACTATTAAACGTATAAAGGGTACCAAACTGTTGTTTTCGTTTTGTTAAAAGAATTTCGAAGCGTAGTACCCTTGTTTCTGATTATTTTTGCACTCTAAAGTTTAACACCATGTATCCTGCCGAGATCGTAATACCCATGAAAGAAGAGTTGACCGAAAGGGGGTTCTCAGAATTATTGTCTATCCAAGCTGTCGATCAGCAATTGGCAAAAGAGGGAACCACCCTTGTAATGATCAACTCCGTTTGCGGTTGCTCTGCCGGAACCGCACGTCCCGGGTTGTTGATGGCTGTTTCACAAGCACCTAAGAAACCCGATTTTTTAACGACCAGTTTTGCCGGCTTCGACACAGAGGCAGTAGGGGCTATCAGACAGCATTTGTTGCCTTATCCTCCATCATCTCCGGCCATTGCTTTATTTAAGAATGGCCAGTTGGTACATTACATCGAAAGACACATGATCGAGGGCCGATCGGCCCAAATGATCGCCCAAAACCTCATTGGCGCGTTCGAGCAGTATTGCAACTAAGCGCAACAATTCCCTATGTATCCTAACCTCTACTACGCCTTTAAGGATCTGCTGGGTCTGGACTGGCCGGTACTTCGCTTTGTAAATAGTTTTGGCTTTTTTGTGGCCATTGCTTTTCTGACCGCGGCCTATGTACTTACCCAAGAACTAAAAAGAAAGAGTGGGCAGGGGTTATTTACACCCACCGAAACATCCATATTGATCGGACAGCCGGCCACTTGGGCAGATCTGGGGGCCAATTTCGGGTTGGGCTTTTTGTTGGGATTTAAGGTCGTGGCCTTGTTTCTTTTAGATGAAGCGACCATGCAAGATCCGCAAGCCTTTATATTCTCGGGGCAAGGTAGCCCTGCCGCTGGTCTATTGCTGGGGCTCTTTTTTGCGGGCGTAAAGTGGTGGGAGAAGAACAAAGAAAAGCTTGATAAGCCCGAAAAGCGACTAATTCGTATTTGGCCACAAGACAGAGTGGGAGAAATTACCATGCTGGCATTGGTGTTTGGTCTGGCCGGTGCCAAACTCTTTGATATTTTCGAGAACTGGAGTTATTTTTTACAAAACCCCGCTGCTTATATTTTTTCGCCCGCTGGTCTCACCATGTACGGGGGGCTTATCTGTGCAGCCATTGCCATTGGTATTTATGCACGCAAGCATAAGATCGGTTTTTTGGCACTTGCCGATGCAGTGGCACCGGCGCTGATGCTGGCCTATGGAATTGGTCGTATCGGGTGTCATGTCGCCGGTGATGGCGATTGGGGAGTTGTCAGCGATTTGGCGGCCAAGCCCTCCTTTCTGCCCAATTGGGCCTGGTCGTACATGTATCCTCACAACGTGATCGAAGAGGGGGTTCCCATTGCAGGTTGTATCGGCCCGTTTTGCAATCAACTTCCGGCAGGGGTATATCCGGCCCCCTTATATGAGGCGGTTGCTTGCATTGCCTTATTCGGGGTACTTTGGAGCGTTAGAAAGCGCCTTAAGATAACCGGGCAGATGTTCTCATTATACTTGATTTTAAATGGATTAGAAAGGTTTGCTATAGAAAAAATTCGGGTTAACGTTAAAATGGACCTGTTTGGCATTAACCCCACCCAGGCCGAATTGATCGCCTCTTTTCTAATGTTGGCCGGGTTATTTTTGTTCGTCAGGCAAAGCCGGCAAGCCACCACGGTTCGGTGATTGGCAGGTCCTCGTACTTTAACTGGTTTTTTACCCTTTTTTTGTGTTACATTTGCACTCTGTAAAAGGCTAGTTGGGCTCATTTTTTACCCCTAACAAAATTTCTCCTAAATGCGGCAGCTAAAGATCGCTACCCAGATTACCAACCGTGACTCGCAAGCGGTAGAAAAATACTTGCAGGAGATCTCTAAAATTTCTATGATCACTCCCGAAGAGGAGACTACGCTCGCCCAGCGTATCAAGATGTTCAATCGCAATCCGGTCGATTCACAGCGTGCGCTCGATAAACTCGTTCAGGCCAACTTACGTTTCGTGGTTTCGGTAGCTAAGCAATACCAGCACCAGGGGCTTTCGTTAAGCGACCTGATCAACGAGGGTAACCTCGGACTTATAAAGGCTGCCCAACGCTTCGACGAGACCAAGGGTTTTAAATTCATCTCATACGCCGTATGGTGGATCCGTCAATCTATTTTACAAGCATTGGCGGAGCAAGGTCGTTTGGTTCGTTTGCCCCAAAATAAGATCGGCACCTACAACAAGGCCAACAAAGCTTACATGGCTTTTGAGCAAGAACACGAACGCGAGCCCTCTACCGAAGAGTTGGCCGAGTTACTCGAAATGAGCGAGACCGAGATCAATAATATTTTTCAAAGCAACACCCGTCATACATCGCTCGATGCACCTGTGCACGAGGCCGAAGATGTGGCCATGGGCGATCTGCTCGAAGGGAGTGATGATACTGACGACGATGTAATGAAGGACTCTCTTCGCAATGAGATTCGCCGTGTACTAAAGTCGTTGTCTCCGCGCGAAGCAGAGATCGTAAATGCCTATTTTGGATTGGATGGAGAAAATGGGGTCACCATTGAGCAGATCGGACAGAAATACGACCTTACCAAAGAGCGCATTCGCCAGATCAAAGAAAGAGCCATCAAGCGTCTTCAAAAGGCCCGCTACAGCAGCGCTCTCAAAGCGTATTTAGGGTAACTTTTTTGTACTTTTTTTAAGGCAGAACAAATTCTCTTTTTTGGGGTTATTAATGTATGCTTCAGCGGATAGTTTACATTTTGATGATCCCTCTTTTCGCCTCCTGCGAAAGAGATATCGAATTTTCGCTGCTCGACACCGAGCCCAAACTAGTGGTAGAGGCTACCATCGAAAACGGGCAACCTCCGCTGGTGATCTTATCGAAGAGCTTACCTTTTTTTGATACCCTGCGCCCATCGCAGTTGGCCACTTCGTTTATAACCGATGCCACCGTCTCTGTTTCGCACAACGGCATCGTATACCCGCTTAAGGGATATCGCTCGTTGGTGGCCGGCCAGTCGCTCGGGTTTTATTATACGGCAGACAGCACGCAACCCTCTCTATTCTTGCGTGGAGCGTTGCAGCAGCGCTACCAGCTTACTATTCAATGGCAGGGCAGAACCTATCAGGCGCAAACGACCATACCCGAGCTGACCCGCCGCATCGATACAATTTTTTGGCGCCCGGCGCCGCCCGATAATCCACCGGGTAAAGCGGCGCTCTATGTACGCGCCACCGATCGTCCCGGATTTGGGGATTATATTCGGTACTATACCAAACAAAACAACGGCCCTTTTTTACCAGGGCTAAACTCGGTTTTTGACGATCAAGTTATTGACGGAACCAGTTACGAGGTGCAGGTAGAGCGGGGTATTATCCGCGATGGACAATCCGAAGAGGGGTATAACTTCTTTAACCGCGGAGATACGGTCACCCTCAAGCTTTGCAACATAGATAAAGCCACCTACGATTTTTGGAGAACGGTAGAATTCAATTACGCCAGTATTGGCAATCCCTTTTCTTCTCCTACCAAAGTATTGAGTAATGTATCCGGAAATGCGTTGGGTTACTTTGGAGGCTATGCGGCCCAATTCCGCACCGTTATTATTCCCCGCTAATAATGCCCTAAATTTGCTGGCACTGTAACAATAGGGTCACTATGGAAACCAGCGAAAAATTATCATGTCTGATCATCGGCTCAGGGCCTGCGGGCTATACGGCCGCTATCTATGCCAGTCGGGCGGGTCTTAAACCTGTGCTTTATCAGGGTATTCAACCCGGTGGCCAGCTTACCATCACAACCGAAGTAGAGAATTATCCCGGTTATCCCGAGGGTATTCAGGGTCCTGATATGATGGTGCATTTCGAAAAGCAAGCAGCTCGTATGGGCGCCGACATTCGCTATGGACTGGCGACCAAAGTAGATTTTACCGGACCCTTGCACAAGGTGCAGATCGATGATGAAAAATGGATCGAGGCGGCCAGCGTAATTATTTGTACCGGCGCTTCGGCTAAGTGGTTGGGGCTTGAAAGTGAACAGCGGCTCAATGGATTTGGGGTAAGTGCCTGTGCGGTATGCGATGGGTTTTTCTTTAAAGGAAAAGAGGTGGCCATTGTCGGAGCCGGCGATACCGCTGCAGAAGAAGCCTTGTATCTGTCTAAGATCTGCTCAAGGGTACATATGATCGTCCGTCGCAGCGAAATGAGAGCCAGCAAGGTGATGCAGGAGCGTGTAAAAAACACACCCAATATCACGATCTACTGGAATAGCGAGACAGACGAAGTGCTCGGTGATAAAAAAGTCGATGGTGTTCGCATTGTCAATACCCAGACAAAAGAAAAGACCACCATTGCGGTGAGTGCTTTTTTTGTGGCCATCGGACATCAGCCCAACTCAGACATCTTTAAACCCTGGATCGATATGGACGAGGCCGGGTATATAAAAACCATAGCGGGCAGCAGCCGCACCAACCGCGAAGGAGTCTTTGCGGCGGGCGACGTGCAAGACAAGATCTATCGCCAGGCGGTAACGGCAGCAGGCAGCGGTTGTATGGCCGCTCTCGATGCCGAGCGCTACCTGAGTGCCGCCGGACTTCATTAAGCGTTGATACCCCCTAAACCTCTGTTATGCCAACCGGGTTGCTGACCATAAAGCTCGAGAACCTGCATTTCTATGGCTATCACGGCCTATATCCCGAAGAGCGCATCCAGGGTGGCGAATACAGGGTAGATCTCGAAGTTGATTATCATAATAGCCATACGGACGTATACGATATTGCTACTGGCAATCTGGTAGCGCCTCAAGCGACCCTCAACCCTGTTACCGAACTGTCGCAGACTATCGATTACGCACAGTTGTATGCGATCGTCAAAGAAGAGATGAACAGACCCCGTGACCTGCTCGAAACCCTGGCTATGTGTATTGCCGCTGGCATCGCAAAGGCGCATCCTTGTTTACGCATAGCCGTCGAGATTAAAAAGTTTACGGTTCCTATCAATGATTTTTCTGGCAATACCGCCGTTCGTTACGAATGGAGGGGCTAAGACCGTCAGATCTTCTTATTTTTCCAGCGTCCGCTTCGTACATAGAGAAAAGAGGGTGTGAACAGGCAGATCCAATAGAGCCATTCGCTCATCCATCCGTAGGTAATGGGCAAGTAAAAATATTCGCAGACAATATAGACGTAGGCACAATAAAAGAGGATGGCCATGGCTTCTATATAAAAGGTAATGCGGGTGTTGCCCGAGGCTGTTACGGTGTTGATCATTATGGTAGAGAAAGACATCATCAGCAATGCCAGCGTAACCACTCGTAACACCGGTAACGCCTCGATGGCAAAGGCCTGGTCTTGGCCAAAGAGTGCAATAAAGGGTTCCGGAAATACATTGAGCAAAATGGCGATTATCAAAATACTGCCTGCGCTCAACTGAACGATTTTTTTGATGAGCGGAATTACCTCGTCTTGCTTGCCTTGTCCGATCAAATTACTCACCATGGCATTGGTGGTAGCAGCAAAGGCCCACGAAAAGCAACCGAACAATCCAAAGATATTTCGCATAATGTTAGAGACCTTCATGGCCATGGCACCATGGTGCTCAATGAGTAAAAAGAAATATTGCCAGCTAATGATACTGATCGCGTGCTGAAACATCAGCGGGGCCGACACGGATAGTATCAGTTTGTTGTTGGCAGCGCTGAACGAAAAGTCTGCAAATAGCTGAAATCGTTGTGCGATGCCTTTGTAGCGTATAACAACATAGATCACGAACATGCCAACAAACTCCGAAAGTACCGAGGCATAGGCTGCTCCTTCGAATCCTAGCTCCGGAAAACCGGCCGCGCCAAAAATTAACAGGTAGTCAAAAAGGACATTCGATAGAGTTTCGGCCAGCGTGCCTGCCACCAGGTAGCGGCTTTGGTTAGTGCCGACCAGCAATGCATTGCGCAACTGGTATATGTATAAAAAGATCAGTCCCCAAATGCGGATCTGTAAAAAGCCAAGTGCCTTTTGCAGAACGAGCGGATCGCGCAAGATCAAACTAAAAATAAATGGAGTAGCCAGGTAGGTGGTGACAATACCGATCGCCGCCAGCGTCAGCCCGATCCATATGCCCTGGCTAAATAATTTTCCGATCTCTTCGGGACGATTTTCTCCCGCCCTTCTGGCAATAAGGGTCTGCAACCCATTATTAAGTCCGTACCCGATAGCGGCAAAGATCAGGTAGTATACACCGGTAATGCCCGCTACGGCCAAGGCCATGCTGTCTTTTAGGTAATGGCCTAAGAAGATATTGTTGATGACAAAATTGAGCTGAGGAATAAAAATGGCCATGCTTATGGGCAACGCCATCCGAATAATTTGCCGGCGGGAGTTCTCGAACTGCAGAGACGGATGAGCGGAATGGGCCATGCGTAGTTGGCAAACCTACGATAAATAAATTTTCTCTATTATTGCAACAATGGAAACGATCGAAAGGGACGCATGGCTGCATGCACTGTTTACCTATCAAGCTGTGGACGCAGCTGTGTCCGACACTACATTGGCGCTTCAATTTGGAGATCGTTACGCTTCGTATGCCCTTAAAGACCGCCAGCTGGGTCAGTTACTGGCACTTGGGTATCTGCAAACGGCCGGCTGGACCCAACCGACCTTCGATCAATTCATGGGGATTATCGAAAAATTTCTTACGCCACAGCAAGGAGTAGAGATCGCCTTTGACATGGAGAATTTATCGATGCTTCCGGTGGCTGGCTACGAAGAAAAAAAACTGCAAGCCCTGCACCAGTCTCTTTTTCCTTTTAACAATGCGGCCGTTTTTAAGACCGAAACCATGGCAGAGTGGCAGCTTCAATTGGGGTATACACTCCCGGCGTCTTTGTTACAGGGGTGTTTGTCTCGTTTTTCGAATGCTCGCGTTCGTCATGCTTTTAAACTGGCACTCGATACGGCCGGCCAAAGCGGAGCAGCCGGTAAACTGCTCGTCGATATTGGTATAGAGACCTTTCGAGTCTTATTGTTAAAAAATAACCGGTTACAACTTTTTCAGTCCTATCCATATTCAAATCCCGCAGACGTACTCTATTACCTGCTATCGATATGCGAGGCTCAATTGGTTAGTCCCGCAGAGGTAACGGTGGTGCTGACCGGATTACTTGAGCAAGAATCAGCGCTTTACAAGGAGCTGTGGCAGTATTTTACGCATGTAGAATTGCGAGAGGCCGGTTTTGTTTCAGAAGATCTTCCATTTCCTCAGCATTATTTTACCACGCTTAACGACCTTTTGTTATGCGCATTATAGGAGGGGAGCATGGCGGACGACGATTTGCCCCGCCCACGCACATGCCTCATACGCGGCCCACTACCGACATTGCCAAAGAGGGACTTTTTAACATGCTCCAAAACCGACTGGATTTTGACTCCATACGAACACTCGACTTGTTTGGGGGTACCGGCAGTATTAGCTACGAACTAGCCTCCCGGGGGGTATCACAGCTTACGGTTGTAGAAAAAGATATCGCTATGCATCGGTTTATTGTACAAACGGCCGAGTCACTCAAGTTGACGGGTTTTAACGTCGTTCGATCCGATGTCTTCAGATTTATTTCTCAGTGCGCAGACACCTTCGACTTTATTTTCGCGGGCCCGCCCTATGCGCTGACTACCATCGATGAGTTACCCCGGCTCATCTTTCAGCATGGTTTACTGACACCCGGAGGACTTTTTGTTTTAGAGCATACGCCCCGAAATGACTACAGTCAATTCAAGCATTACCAGCACCAGCGAAATTATGGGACCACGGTCTTTAGCTTCTTCGTAAATTAGCGTCAACCGATGGTCTATCATTTTTTTTTACGCTCCTTCAGGATCTTTCTGTTGCCGCTATCGCTTTTATATTGGCTGATCGTCTTTTTTCGTAATTGGCTTTTTGATAGACAGCTGCTGCGTACTGCCCGTTTTGGCCTGCCGATGATTACGGTAGGGAACCTTGCAGTAGGCGGTACCGGTAAATCGCCCCTTATCGAGTATTTGGCGGCATTGTTGCATCCCGACTTTAACGTTGCTGCTCTTAGCAGAGGCTATCGCAGACGTACCCGCGGCTACGCGCTGGCCTCAACCACTTCTACCGCATTGGAAATAGGAGATGAGCCGCTGGCCCTGTATAGAAAATTTCCCAATATGGCCGTAGCCGTTGGAGAGGAACGGTTGCTGGCCATTCCCGAATTATTGCACGACCATCCCGAGACCGAGGTTATTTTATTGGATGATGCTTTCCAACATCGCTCAATCGAAGCCGGTCTTTCGATATTACTTACCGATTATGCCAATTTATTTACCCGCGATTTTTACCTTCCCACCGGAGATCTTCGCGACTTAAAAAGTCGCTATAAAGCGGCTAGCATACTGATAGTAACCAAATGTCCGGCCAACTTGACCGAGGAACAACGTATTGCCTTGTTACAGGAGTTAGCGCCTGTCGCTGGGCAGCCTGTGTTTTTTACGACGCTGGACTATGGAGATCCCTACCACCTAACCACCAGAGAAAAAATTGCATTGACTGGCAAAGAGGAGGTCTTATTGGTCACTGGCATATCGAATCCGCGTCCGTTAAAACAATTTATAGAGGCACATTCTGTCACCTACCAGCAATTGACGTATAGAGATCACCATATTTTTACGATCGAAGACCTAAAGGATATTTTTGCGGAATTTCAGAAGCTCAGTGTGCGTAACCGCGTATTGGTAACCACCGAAAAGGATGCCGTTCGCCTAGAGAAGTTCAGTGCCGAAATTGCAGGGCTGCCTTGGTATGTGCTGCCAATCGAGCATCGCTTTTTGTTCGAAGAAAAGGACCGATTCGATCGATACATAATAGATTTTATCAAAAACTTTCAACGACCCGCGCTCTGATATGGGAAGAAAAAACAGCAAGAAAAAGCAGCAGCAACGAAAGCATCACCCGTCATCGGTGGCGCAGGTGGTCAAGGGAACGCTCGAATTGACCCGATCGGGCATGGGCTATGTGTTGGTCGATCAACTCGAAACCGACATCATGGTCAGGCCAGGCGATCTGCATACGGCCCTCCATGGCGATTTGGTAAAAGTGGCCATTAAGGAGAGAAAGGCCAATGGCAGGATGCAAGGGGTCATAAAGGAGGTCATCAAACGCAAACGAAATGAGTTTATCGGACAGCTTCAATTGGGCAATGGTTTTGCTTTTTTTGTTGTGGAGACCGATAAGCCCATGCCCGATATTTTTATTCCCAAGCAGTTGCTGCAGGGCGCCCGGCAAGGCGATCGAGCAGTGGTCAAGGTAGTCAAATGGGCCGATGGCGATGACAAGCGTCCCATGGGAGAGGTCATGACCATTCTGAAAGAAGAAGATATGAACGATGCGGCCATGAAAGAGATATTGCTCGAGGCCGGATTTCCACTTTCTTTTAGTGATGAAGCCATCGAGGAGTCGGCTCGGTTGCCCGAGGCCATTACATCCGATGAGATATCCAAAAGAAGAGATTGCCGCTCGGTGCTCACCTTTACCATCGACCCCGTGGATGCCAAGGATTTTGATGATGCCATTTCGTTCCAAAAACTGCCCAATGGTTGGTTCGAGATCGGAGTTCATATTGCCGACGTAAGCCATTATGTAGAGCCGGGAACAGTACTGGATGCCGAGGCTTATGCAAGAGCTACGTCTGTGTACTTGCCCGACCGTGTCAATCCCATGCTACCGGAGCATATCTCTAACGTGTTGTGCTCCTTGCGTCCGCACGAAGAGAAGCTGACCTTTTCGACCATTTTTACCATTACTCCGCAAGGGCAGATCAAAGATCAGTGGATTGGCCGAACCGTAATTTACTCCGATCACCGTTTTACCTACGAAGAGGTTCAGGCCATTATCGAGGAACAAAGCGGTCTATATGCCGAAGAGGTCTTACAACTTAACCAGCTAGCTCGGTTATTTCGAGCGGAGCGTTTTAAGCAGGGAGCCATTAATTTTTCTTCGCAAGAGGTTCGCTTCAAGCTCAATGAAAAAGGAGATCCCGTTGGTATAATGGTAAAGGAGAGCAAGGAGTCGCACCAGTTGATCGAGGAGTTCATGCTTTTGGCCAATCGCACTGTAGCAGCCTTTATTGCTGCACAGAAAGTCGATCAAAAGCCGATCCCGTTTCCTTACCGTATTCACGACGATCCCGACGAGGAGAAGCTTATTCCATTCGTGGATTTTGCCAGAAAGTTTGGACATTCCTTCGATCGTTCCAGTCCTGAGGCGATCGCTATATCGTTCAATCAATTGTTGAATGATGTAAAAGGACGCCCTGAGCAACACGTGTTGGAGC
>JBILFN010000100.1:0-6550 GCA_044351575.1 Chitinophagaceae bacterium | reverse complement strand
CCGCCGATTGGTTTGGTGTGGATCAGATCGTATGCAGCCGCGACACGGTCGATTGCTTCAATTCTAAAGTAGTGCAGTCCACCATGGGCAGCATTTTTCGTGTTCCGGTTTATTATCTGGACCTTGAAGTGTGGCTCGATAGCTCCCCAAAAGTGCAAGTATGGGCGGCTACCCTGCAAGGCACGGACGTACGCACCTTTTCGCCGCTGCAAGAGGCCATCTTGTTGATTGGGAACGAATCGGCCGGCATTCCCGCTTCGTTGTTGCAAAAGGCCACCCAGTTCGTATCCATTCCGGGAAAAGGAAAGGCTGAATCGCTGAATGCTTCGGTGGCTGCCGGCATCTTACTCTCTTACCTCAGGTAAAGCGAATGGCTTGCACGGGGTTTACCTTTTTGACCAACCACGATGGGATCAGCAATAATAGCAAGGAGCTTACAAGGGTGCCCGCCGCAATGGCAACTACTTGCCAGGGGATGATCTTGACGGCCGCTTTGTCCATAAAGTAGGCGGCTTCATCGAGTGTAATAAATCCGGTTTTTTCTTGCAGCCACAGCAGCAACAGAGCGATCAGGGTGCCCATCAGTACACCCCGTATCGTAATCCAGAGTCCGAAGCGTAGAAAGATACGCTGCACGAACCAATCGGTGGCTCCCATGGCCTTGAGTATACCGATCATTCTAACGCGTTCCAATACCAAGATCAACAAACAGCAGATCAGATTGATCAGGGCCACTACGGTCATAAAGCCGATCAGTACATTACGAGTAAGGTCTTGCATCTGTAGCCAGTCGAAGAGTTGCGGAGATACCTCTTTTACCGATATGGCATCCCAGGTAGCCGGAAAATCGGGTAAGTCGTAAAGTGTAGCAGCCATTTCTTCCATGGAGCGCGGATCGTTCAGAAATAATTCATAGCCGCCCACCTGATCGGGCTCCCATTGATTGAGTTGACGGATCAGCTCAATATCACCAATGGCAAAAAGTTGATCGTAATCTTCGATGCCGGTCTTGTAAATGCCGGCTATACGCATTTTTCTGGCGGCGGGCGTGGCGCCCTCTCTGATAAAATAGAGTAGTAACGTATCTCCGGTCTTTACTTGTAGTCGTTGTGCAGTATATCGGGAAAGTAACAGGTCTCGGCTGTACCCACTGTCCGGAAGTACGGGAGCCGACCCCTCTTGTAAAAATGGGGCCAGCTGTAAAAATTGTTCGGGTCGGTCGAGTCCTTTTAGCATAACGCCCTCCATCTGCTCGCGAGTCTTTAGCAGTCCGTAGCGAGTGGCAAAGGGATAAACCGAGCGTACGCCGGGTTGCTGCCGAAGCGTTTGTAGTAGCGCATCGTTATGGCGAATGGGAATTTCTTCGGCAATGATGGCTTTGCCGGGTTGTTTTTCTTGAATACGAATATGTCCCCAAAAGCTAAATACCTTTTCGCTGATCCGTTGTTGAAAGCCCTCGGCTAACGCTACGGTGATGATCATGACCGCTACGCTTATGATGGTCGCGCCCAGCGAAATTCGAATGACCAGACCCGAGAATCGATTGGTCGGGCTGGACTGAATGCGGTCGGCTATGAACGATGATGGGTGCACGATATTTCTTAGCTACTCAAAAATAAGCGCCCCCGACTATAATTGATGCTCCTTTTTTAGCTACTTTGCCTTTCAAGTGAAATTTGCGATGCGCGCTGTATTTTTTAGTCCTCTTTTGCTGGCTGCCTTTTTAGTACAAGCCCAGTCTCCCGAAAGGATAGTGCGCTCTAATATCCGGTCGGTAAAGTTGTTCAAGGCAGCAGACCAGACCGCATCGCCAGTGCTCTTCTTGGGTCAGTCCGATCAGCTCGAACTTCATTTTGATGATACCGAGAGCTCCATCAAAGCCTATTACTATACGCTACAGCTATGCAATGCTGACTGGACCGAAGCTCGTCTTCCTGCTTTTGATTACCTCAAAGGGTTCATTACACAGCGCATTCAAAATTATCGACTCTCTTCGGGAGTACAGACCCGCTATATGCACTACCAGGCACTTATTCCGGAGCGCAACAGCGGTCCTACCCGAAGCGGAAATTATTTGTTAAAGGTCTTTTTGAACGACGATACCACGCAACTGGCCTTTACCCGTCGGGTTGTTGTGGTCGGAAAAAAAGTTTCGGTAAGCGCTCAAGTATTGCAACCCTTCAATGGTAATTTTTTTCTCACCCATCAGCGCCTCACCATTGGTGTTACGCCGCAACAACTACCCGTAAATGCCATCTCTCCCCAAGAGATCAAGGTAGTTATTACCCAAAACGACCAATGGCTTACGGCACGCACGCTTACCCGGCCAACCATCTTTAGGGGCAACTATTACGAGTATAGCGACGAGGAGCAGACGTTATTTGCTGCCGGGCAGGAATGGCGTTGGTTCGATCTGCGCAGTATGCGCTTGCGCGGGGAGCGTATTCGACAGATCGTCGACAGTGATACCAGCGCCCGCACCGATGTGTATGTACAAACCGATACGGAACGGGTGGGACAACTTTATTTATTTTACCGCGATTATAATGGCAAATACCTGATCGAAAATATCGACAATCCGCAGCCTCATACACAGGGGGAGTACGGCTGGGTACATTTTTCGCTGCGCCCATCCGGAGGGCGTCGCTATATAGATAAAGAGGTGTTTGTAACGGGAGAGTGGAGCGGGTTCGAGCTAACTAATTCTTACAAGATGGATTTTGATGCCGCGCAGGGACTCTACACCAAGGCGGTCTATCTAAAGCAGGGGTTTTACAACTACGGATATTTGACACGTTCGGTCTCGGGTGCCGATCAGACCCCCAATTTTGAGAACACCGAAGGAAATTTTTGGGCAACGGAGAATGAATATTCGGTATTCGTTTATTTCAGGCCCTTTGGGGCCCGCGCCGATGAGTTGATAGGCTATACCCGGGTGCGTTCGGGGTTTCAGCGTTGATCGATTATCGCTATCTTTGCAGCGGCAGGTCTTACACGACCAGCTCCTGCTGAACCCTCCCAGGGCCGGAAGGCAGCAAGAGTAGGTGGTTGAGCGGTGCGATGTAATCAGCCTGCCATTTTTTTTACCTTTATCCAAATCTGTCTTCATGAAATTTTTTATTGATACCGCCAACCTGGCGCAGATCAAAGAAGCGAACGAACTCGGCATACTCGATGGCGTTACAACCAATCCGTCTTTGATGGCCAAAGAAGGGATCAAAGGCGAGAAGGCCGTAATGGATCATTATCGTACCATCTGCGAGATGGTCAATGGCGATATCAGTGCCGAAGTTATCAGCACCGATTTTGCAGGTATTGTCGAAGAAGGCAATAAATTGGCAGCCATCCATCCGAACATCGTGGTTAAGGTGCCTATGATCAAAGATGGTATCAAGGCCATCCGTTATTTTAGTGAAAAGGGAATTCGTACCAATTGTACGCTGGTCTTCTCTGCGGGTCAAGCTATTTTAGCCGCCAAAGCGGGGGCCACCTACCTGTCTCCTTTCATTGGTCGGCTCGACGACAGCAATTGGGATGGTATAGAGTTGATCGCGCAAATTGCCCATATCTACTCGGTGCAAGGTTTTAAGACCGAGATACTGGCCGCCTCCATTCGAACGCCGCTTCATATTGTAAAATGTGCCGAGGCCGGGGCCGATGTGTGCACCTGTCCACTCGATTCTATCACGGGACTCTTAAAGCATCCGCTCACGGACATTGGACTGGCCAAGTTCTTGGAGGATGCCAAAAAGACGCTCGGTTAATCTAACCTATATCCCATGACGATCTTTCGATCGCTGTCTCTGTTGTTGGCAATGGCCGGTCTTCTATCGATTGGCCCAATCGCTGCACAGAAAGGAAAGGGATTGCATCATCGTGCTTTATTGGTCGATACGCACAACGATTGTCTGAGTGCACAAACCTTGGCCGGCAGAGACCTGGCCACTTCTCTAACAGAGGGCCACAGTGATTATTTTCGTTTTAAGAAAGGAGGGGTGGATGTTCAGTTTTTCTCTGTATTTACCGGAGAGACGGCGCGTACGTCGCTGGGATACTACCATGATGCCATAGAAGAGATCGATTCCTTGAATCGGCTGGTGCTACGCCATCCCGATAAATTCAATTTTGCCACTTCGTATCGAGAGGTCAAGCGACGAGCCCACCGCCGGCGCGTAGTGGCCATGATCGGTGTGGAAGGTGGGCATATGATCGAGTCCGACCTCAAGAAACTAGATAGTCTGGCTGCACGCGGCATGCGTTATCTTACTTTAACCTGGAACAACAGTACCGAATGGGCCTCGAGTGCCCGTGATGAGAGCGGATCCGGTTCGGCCTTGTCAAAGAAAGGACTCAGCGAGTTTGGCAAGTCCGTAGTGAGCCGCTTAAATCAACTGGGTGTTATTGTCGACCTCTCGCACGTTGGGGAACAAACGTTTTATGATGCCTTGGCCATAACCACAAAGCCAGTGTTGCTAACGCATAGTTCCGTTTGGGGCATTTGCCCCGTTTTTCGCAATGCAAAGGATGAGCAATTGCTGGCCCTTAAAAAAAATGGCGGCGTTATCTGTATAAATTTTTATCCTGCCTTTATTAGTAAGGAGTTTGTAGCGCAGCAGCGCTATTGGAACGGAGCGGGTAAGGATTCTCTTTTTGCTCAATGGAAACTTTCCGACTCGTCTAAGGCCCGCGAGCAGTGGCAAGCAGCCATGGCTGTAGCGCTCGATAAGGCCCGTCCCGGAATTGCCGAGGTGGCCGATCATATCGACTATGTAGTCAAGCTGATCGGAATTGACCACGTAGGAATCGGGGCCGACTTTGATGGCATTGGATTCGTGCCCCGCGGTCTCGAAGATGTAAGCAGTTATCCGCGGTTAACGACAGAGTTGCTTCGTCGCGGCTATTCCAATTCAGACATCAGAAAGGTTCTCGGCAAGAATGTGTTGCGAGTGGTCAAGGCTAACTGCCCCTGATACCCAAACCCGTTGCGTTAAGCAACTACTTACAAAACGCAAAGTATTTGCGGTCTAGCGCAAGAACAACATCTCTCTGTACTTAGGCAAGTACCATTCCTTATCATCGACCAGCAGCTCCAATTTGTCTACGTGGTAGCGGATCTCATCAAAGAAAGTGTCCTTGACCTTTTGCTGATAGGCGATGGCCTTCTCGCGGGTATTAGAGAGTTTATTGCAGCTTTTACGAGCTTCTATCATCTTTTCGACCAGGTCGCTGGTCTTGTTGATGTGCGTCGAGATCTCGTTGAGTATTTGAAGTTGGTTGGCAAATCCTGCTTCTTTGATACCGGCCTCTTTAAGACCGCGTATGTTCGAGGCCAGTAAGTTCTGATAGCGGATGGCCGCGGGCAGTACGTGGCTGGTAGCCAGTTCTCCCATCATGCGACTTTCGATCTGTACTTTTTTGATGTACTTCTCCAGTTCGATCTCGTGACGGGCTTCAAGTTCTTGGTGTGAGTAGATGCCGTTATCGTGAAAAAGTTTCTTGGCTTTCTCGGTGACCATCGCATCGAGGGCCAGCGGAGTGGTCTTTACATTGGGGAGACCACGTTTAGCGGCCTCTTTCTCCCACGCCTCGCTGTATCCGTCGCCCTCGAACAATACTTTCTCACTTTTGATGATGTATTCACGGATCACTTGCATAATGGCGATCTCTTTCTTTTCTCCTTTCTCGATCAGTCCTTCTACTTCTTTTTTAAAATCGCGCAAGGTCTGGGCCATGATCGTATTGAGTACGGTCATAGGGTTGGCACAGTTGGCAGAGGACCCCACGGCGCGAAACTCGAATTTGTTTCCGGTAAAGGCAAAGGGAGAGGTGCGGTTACGATCGGTGTTATCCATCAGCAGCTCGGGAATGCTTTTATGTATGTCGATCTTAAGCAAGCTCTCATCGGTCTCATCCATGCCAGCCGATACTCTCTCTTTTACATCGTTGAGCACTTTGCTGAGGTACTGCCCGGTAAATACCGAGATAATGGCGGGCGGAGCCTCATTGGCACCCAGTCTATGATCATTGGGCGCCGAAGCGATCGAGGCGCGCAGCACATCGGCATAGTCATGCACGGCTTTGATGGTGTTGACAAAAAAGGTCAGGAACATCAGGTTGGTCTTGGGCGTTTTACCGGGCGCCAGCAGGTTGACGCCGGTATCGGTGGCCATGCTCCAGTTATTGTGTTTTCCGCTGCCATTGATGCCGGCAAAGGGCTTTTCGTGTAGCAGTACCCGCAGGTTGTGACGACGGGCCACTCGCTCCATAACGTCCATCAAAAGCGAGTTGTGATCGACGGCCACACTCACTTCTTCGAAAATGGGCGCACATTCGAATTGGGCAGGCGCCACTTCGTTGTGACGGGTGCGAAGGGGAATGCCTAATTTGTAAGATTCATTCTCAAAATCGCGCATGTACGCATACACACGCTCGGGTATCGAACCAAAATAATGATCTTCTAATTGTTGGTTTTTAGCAGAGGAATGACCGTACACTGTACGACCGGTCATCAACAGATCGGGGCGGGCATTGAACAGCGCCTCGTCCATTA
>JBILFN010000099.1:0-6616 GCA_044351575.1 Chitinophagaceae bacterium | reverse complement strand
ATAATTCAAAAGCGGAATCGTCTTCTACAAATCCCTCGAGCACATCGCCCGGCTCTACAGGCCCAACGCCGGCGGGCGTGCCCGTAAAGACCAGGTCTCCCGGCTCCAGGGTAAAGTACTGGCTAATATGCGATAGTAGCGTATCGAAGTCAAAGATCATTTGCGAGGTGCTGGCCTGCTGCACGATCTCCTTGTTCTTATAGAGACAAAAATGAATATCGCGTTTGTTACGAAACCGATCGGCGGGCATCCAATCACCGAGTACCGCAGCGCCGTCGAACGCCTTTGCTTTTTCCCAGGGCAATCCTTTTTCTTTGAGCTGTTGCTGCAGGTCGCGGGCAGTAAAATCGATACCGGCGGTGATCGCATCATAATAACCGGCCGCGTTTTCTTTAGTTATTGCTTGCGCTCTTTTGGCGATACGAAGCACCAGCTCGCATTCGTAATGGATCTCATTCGAAAATTGAGGGATCGAAAAAGCGGCCGCTGTGGGCAGCAGCGCCGTTTCGGGTTTGATAAAAATAACAGGATCGGTAGGCACCTCATTTCCCAGCTCGCGGGCATGGGCCACATAATTTCTTCCAACGCAAACGATCTTCATAGGGTATTAATTCAGGTAAAACTTTTTTGATTATAAAGATTCATCGCCGCTTCGAGTCCTTGCGTCGCGATCACTTCAATGGCATCCACGCAATGCGCGATCTTGGCCGCCACTTGTTTTTCTTCGGTACTCTTCCAGCGAGATAAAACAAAGTCGGCTTGCTTTCCCTTTGAAAAATCGCTGCCGATCCCGAAACGAAGTTTGGGATATTGAATGGTGCCTAACGCATCCTGGATACTTTTTAAACCATTGTGGCCGGCATCGCTGCCACCGGGCTTTATACGGATCTTATCGAGAGGAAGCGCGAGGTCGTCTACCACCACCAACAGCGAGGCTATATCGACCTTCTCCTTATCTAACCAGTATTTGATGGCCTTGCCACTCAGGTTCATGTAGGTGGTGGGGCAAACGCAAACAAACTGCTTACCCTTCCACTTTACCTCGGCAACATAGGCCAGGCGGTCTACCCGAAATTGCCCCCCATGTCGCTGTACAAAGGCGCCCACCACATCGAACCCGATGTTGTGTCGAGTGTGCGCATATTCATCGCCCACGTTTCCTAATCCGGCCAGCAGTATTTTCATGTTGATTGGATGCTCAAATATCGGTCTTCGTCAATAAAAAACCCGCATCGGACGATGCGGGTTTTGCAAAAGAAGTAACGAATTGCGTTGCATTATTTCTTGGCAGCGGCAGCAGCGGCTGGCGCAGCAGCAGCGGCAGGAGCGGCACCGGCAGCAGGAGCCGTGGCCTCTTCTTGCTTCAGCTGACGGGTCAATACCACCGAAGCGATAGGAATACGGGGAGAGTTCAAGATCTCGTATTCGGCGATCTTTACATCTTCTACACGAATATTACCGTTCAACTCAAGGTTGTCGATGCTTACCTCGATCTGCTCACGCAGATCCTTAGGATAGGTCTTTACCTTAAGGGATTTCATTTTGGTAATAAGCTTACCGCCGTCCTTTACCCCTTTAGAAGCCCCCACGAATTTGAGAGGAATGTTCGCGATCACTTTTTTATTCTCTACCAGCTCCAGCAAGTCTACGTGCGTCAACATATCGTTGACCTTGTCGAACTGCAGGTCTTTGAGAATGGTCTTGTACGTTTTGCCGTCGATCTTTACTTCGGCGATCTGGAAGCTTGGTGTGTACACTAAATTTTTGAAAGCCGCAGCAGGAGCGTAAAAATTGACCTCCTGAGCACCCCCGTAAATTACACCAGGCACCATTTCCTGAGAGCGGAGTTGACGGGTGGCTGTTTTGCCAAATCCGGTCCTCAGTTGTCCTTCGATTGTAATTGTGTTCATGCTATTTTGTTTTATTGGTTCATTTGTTCTTTAGCTGCGAGTGAACGAAGAGACTGGTGATGCTCTTGTTCTCGAAAGCGTTTCGAATGGCCACCGCAAAAAGTTCGGCCACGCTCAACACTTTGATCTTTCCACTCACTGCCTTTACCGGGATCGTGTCACAAACCACGAGTTCTTCGAGCACACTGTTTTCGATATTCTCGTAGGCCTTACCGCTCAACACCGGATGCGTTATAAGTGCCCTCACGGAACGTGCGCCCTTCTCTTTTAGCAGTCCCGCGCTTTTGGCGAGGGTTCCGCCCGTGTCGCAGATGTCATCGATCAATAGCACATCGCGATTCGCAACATCCCCGATCACTACCATACTGGCTATTTCGTTGGCCCGCTTCCGGTGTTTGTCGCAGATCACCATTTCGGCATTAAAATAGCTGGCGATCTCACGAATCCGGTTGGTAGCTCCCACGTCGGGGGCCGCAAAGGTAAGATTTTCCAGCTTTAAACTCTCGATATAAGGGATAAAAACAGCGTGGCTGTCGAGGTGGTCCACCGGAATGTCAAAATACCCCTGGATCTGAGGCGCATGCAAGTCCATGGTGATGACCCGGTCTGCGCCCGCGGCAACTAACATATTGGCTACCAGCTTACTACCAATGGCGACGCGAGGCTTGTCCTTACGGTCTTGTCGAGCATACCCATAGTAGGGCATAACCGCGATCACCTTGTAGGCCGAGGCTCTGCGGGCTGCATCGATCATGAGAAGCAGCTCCATCAGATTGTCGGTCGGAGCATAGGTACTTTGGACCAAAAAAACATAATCACCCCGCACACTTTCCAGAAAAACAGGACAAATTTCTCCGTCACTGAATCGCTGAATATTGACCTTTCCAAGTTGGGTCCCGTAACGTTTACAGATTTGTTCGGCCAGCTGCTGAGAGCCGGTTCCGGCAAAGATTTTGGCGTGTTGCATAGCAGAGGATAAACTAGTGGTGCGAAGATATTGATACCACCAGACAATACCGATGGCCCTGGTAAATAAATCTCGCAGGTCTCCTTGCAAAAAAAAGGCAGCGTAGCTATACTTATGGAATGATGAGAAACGATAGACCCTCTGGCTTGCCCCCCGAAGACCGCCCACGCGAAAAACTCTATCGCTGGGGCTGTGAGCAGCTGAGCGATGCGGAACTGCTGGCCATTTTACTGCAGTGCGGCAATAAGCAACGCAGTGCCTCTGAATTGGCAATGGAGCTTCTTGGTCTTGCCAAGCATAACCTGGCAGAGCTGGCCCGGATGCACCCCTTACAGATGGCTCGAATCAACGGAATTGGCAAAGCACGTGCCGCGCAGGTAATGGCCGCATTGGAATTAGGACGCCGCCGTCATGCAGGGCCACCCTTGCAAAAAACCCAGGTGTCCAAAAGCAGCGATATTGCCCGGTTCTTACAGGTTAGCCTACAAGACCGGCAACAAGAGGTATTTGGTGTGTTGTATCTAAACCGTGCCAACCGGATCAATCATTTCGAGATCGTAAGCGAAGGAGGTATTACCGGAACGGTGGCTGATCCGAGGATCATTCTAAAAAAGGCCCTGGAGCAAAATGCGGTAAGCATCATTGTCTGCCATAATCATCCCTCCGGAAATCTGCAACCCAGCCGTGCAGACGAACAACTCACGCAGCGATTAAAAGAAGCAGCGCAATTGCTGGACATTCATATGCTCGATCATGTTATCGTTAGTGAGCAGGGTTACTACAGCTTTGCGGACGAAGGGCTGATCTGATATTAGCTTAGACAAAAAAGCGGGCCACCGGTAAGAAACTACCTAAAAAGTCTCCCCCCTGAAAGTCACCCATCCGAAGCGTGATACTGGTAAAGCGAAAAGTCCAGGAGGCTAAGCCTGCGCCGTAGGCCCGCCGAAATTCAGCGGAAGCTGAATCTCCTCCAGGTCTTTGATGGAACCATTGACCGACTCGTACTTCTGGATATTCTCGGTAAGGGCACGCATTAGTCTCTTTGCGTGTTGGGGAGTAAGAATAATACGAGACTTAACTCGGCTTTTGGGGGTGCCGGGCATAACATTCACAAAGTCTACAACGAACTCAGCATTAGAGTGTGTGATAATGGCCAGATTAGCATACTCGCCTTCGGCCACCTCTTCGGAGATCTCGATGTTCAGTTGGTTATTGTTGGGTAATTCCTGTTGTTCCATTATTTATTGATATATCGGTCAAAGATAGAGCAAAAAAAAGGAGCTGTAGGGTATACAGCTCCTTGAAAAAATTTATAAAACCGTTTTATCTGGAACGAACATAGGTAAGCGTATCGCTCCAACCACGGTTAGAAAAATCCTGACCGGGGCCTGTAAAGTAGTAGAAGTAGGCAAAGATTTTCTTTGACACGGGGTCATAGCGGCTTACGGGAGCGCCTGGACCTGTGTGCATCAAGATCGGAGTTGCACTGCCCACATTGTAAATGTTGGTAGCAACATCGGTGTTAGTGTTAAACTCCATAACAGGAGAAATAGCTCCACCATACCAGCTGATGGTACCTACCCCTGTTCCAATGGGATGACCATAGGCACCAGCCGCATTGAAGAAGAAGCGGACTGTGTTTACACCGGTGGTATGCATCTCCATGTCAACCTCGTAAGGGAATTGATAAGGGGAACGATTATGAGCTCCAGTCATTTTGTAGAACCCGTCGTACTTGTTTTTAACAGAGATCAAAACGATAACCGAATCTTTACCGGCAGATTTAGTTAAGGCGCCTGCACTGGTCAGGGCAAAACCAAGGGCATACTTTCTGCTAAGATTCCACTTGGCACCATTGAGATTGATGATGAATTCACGGGCAAAATCACCGGCGTTAAAGGCAGAAGAGTGAATGTTGCCGGCGCGGGTAATAGAGGGATGCAACGTGTACAAACTATCTGGCAGTAACTCAAAATTTGAGCCATTGGCAGCATTGTAACGGGCAACCATTCCGTCTACACGGGTAAGTACCAGGGGAGCTGATTTCTGCAGGTTCTCGGCAGAATTGGCATCTCTGCGCACACTGAAAAGAGAGATAGCTCTAATATCGGAGAAGGGGCTCAGGAACACCTGATTTTCGCGAGACTCCAGTATTTTAACAAAGGTCTTTCCCTCATCTGCCAGGGGGGTTACTTCTTTTTTGATACAAGAAGCAAAGCCTAAGGCCAGAACCAACAGATAGAAGATAGATTTTTTCATATTCATGATGTTGCTATTTAAAATTTGTTGTTAGCTATTTATTGGTCCCACCACATTCTGGTATCCTGTGTATCTCCGCCAATGGCAGCGGCAGCGGCCGTTACGGCAGCGGTATTGCTGGCATACGAAGTTTGACCATAGGTATATCTTCTGGGGATCTGTCTTGAACTGTTGGTGGCATCCTGGGCAGGTGTAAGTGTGGGGAATCCGGTTCTTCTCCAGATATTCCAGCCACGCAGTCCGTCAGGATAAGCGGCAATGTATTGCTGAACGGCAATGTTACGAATGTTAGCACCGGTACCTGCAGGGCTGGCCAGCGCAACGTTGGGCTGAGTAAAATAGCTACCGGCAGGCACGGCAAGACCCCACTGTTGAAACGAGATCTCGATACCCGCTTGGTAAAGGGCTCCCATGTTCTCGGTGGTCCAACCACGATCGGCAGCCTCAGCGCGAAGCAAATGGGTTTCGGCAGCGGTTACCAATGCCACTCTACCATTTTGCTGGCGATTTGACTCGCTCAAAATTCGAGACCAGTTAGGATTTGCCTGGCACCAGGGATCAACAAAACCTCTTACTCGTCCGTAGGGAACACCCAACGTAGAACTTCCAAAAGCAGCCTGACGGCCATCTCCCAATGAGCTCATTACACCTACCATTACGTCGCTTTGACCAAAGTCGCGGCGTCCGTCGTAGAGATTGAACCAAGGAGAACGGAAGTTTCCACCGGGATAAGCTACTGAGAAATTATCTGCATTGGCAGTGATGGTTCCACCGGCATCTGCAAGTGCAGCACGGAATTCAGTTCCGGCCCAAGCAGAAGCGGCAGGGAAACGCTTAGACACCTGAATGGCCAAACGAAGACGTAACGTGTTAGCCAATCTTTTCCATTTAGCAACACTACCACCATAGATAATATCACCGGTGATGGCAGAATTGTTGTCGAAGGCAGCCACAGCTTGGGTGAGTTCGCGCATACATCCACGGTATACATCCTCTTGTCTGTCAAAGGCAGGAGTTTTGTTACCGGTCAAGGCCTGAGAGTAGGGAATATCACCCCATCTGTCGGTGATAGTGCTAAAGATATAGGCCTTCATAATACGGGCCACCTGCGTCATGTTATTGCTGGTGTTGGTATTGATGATGTTCTGTAAGTCGTAGAGAGATCCAGAGTACTCGCCCTCAAAAGACAATTGCGGTAAAGAGTAGAGCGATACGTCGGTGTATTGCGTCTCGGAAAAGAACTGGCAATACAAACCACCACGAGTTTGAGCACCATAACCGCCGACACCGGCCTGCACATTGGTGAGCAGGGCAGAAAGAATGGGGCTGGTGGTAGCAGCAGGATTCAGGTTGGTATCTCCAAAGTCTGAAGAGTATCTGGTACAACTTGTAAAAAGCAGTCCGATCGCCAGAGGGAGAACCAGGGTCCGCTGTATACTGAAGTTTCTCATATTTCGATTCATTTATAAGTTAGGTTCTT
>JBILFN010000023.1:0-18850 GCA_044351575.1 Chitinophagaceae bacterium | reverse complement strand
TGAAATTGAGGAAATTCTTGTAAACAACAAGGAATCAAGTTTATACGACTTTAAGTCAGCTCTTCCTTCTACTCCTTACGTCGTGCTGGTCGTTGGGGTGAACGGAGTCGGAAAAACGACTACCATCGGTAAGTTGGCTCATCAGTTCAAACAATCCGGAAAACAGGTTTTGCTGGGGGCCGCCGACACTTTTCGCGCGGCTGCGGTAGACCAGTTGACCATTTGGAGCGAGCGGGTGGGCGTTCCGATCGTAAAACAGCCTATGGGCAGCGACCCCGCGGCGGTTGCTTTCGACACGGTGCAAAGTGCTGTGGCGCGGGGGGCCGACCTGGTATTGATCGACACGGCCGGACGACTGCATAACAAGGCACACTTAATGGAGGAGTTGGCTAAGATCAGGCGCGTTATTCAAAAGACCATTCCGGATGCCCCTCATGAGGTGCTCTTGGTGTTAGATGGTTCTACCGGGCAAAATGCGTTGGAGCAGGCTCGTCAGTTTACAGCCGCTACTGATGTAACGGCCCTGGCCATTACCAAGCTCGATGGCACCGCCAAGGGGGGTGTGGTACTGGCCATCGCCGATCAATTTAATATTCCCGTTAAATTCATAGGGGTAGGAGAGCAAATGGACGATCTGCTCGTTTTTGACAGAAAAGCATTTGTGGACAGCCTCTTTACCTGGCAAACCCATCAAGCATGAGAACCCGAAACCGACAAGGCAATAAGATCAATATTATCACGCTTGGGTGTAGCAAGAACATGGTCGACAGTGAGGTATTGAGCGGACAGCTGGCCGCCAACGATATGGAGGTGGTACACGAGAACAAGAAGTCCGATCACAATATTGTCGTGGTCAATACCTGTGGGTTTATCGATAAGGCCAAAGAAGAAAGTGTCAATACTATTTTGCGACAGGTCGAACTCAAGAAAAAAGGAAAGCTCGACAAAGTATATGTGACCGGTTGTCTCAGCGAACGCTACAAGAATAACCTTGAGGCCGAGATTCCCGAGGTCGATGCTTATTTTGGTACGATGGAATTGCCGCTGTTGCTCAAGGAGCTCGAAGCTGATTACAAGAGCGATCTGTTGGGTGAACGGTTGTTGGCGACGCCCAGACATTATGCGTACATGAAGATATCGGAGGGGTGCAACCGTACCTGTTCGTTTTGTGCCATTCCCCTGATGCGCGGACAGCATGTAAGCAAGCCTATTGAGACGTTGGTCGAAGAAGCGAGGAGTTTGGTAACAAAAGGAGTGCGTGAGATCATGCTGATCGCTCAGGAGCTTACCTACTACGGACTAGACCTGTATAAAAAACGAATGTTGCCCGACCTGCTTCACCGGCTGGCAGACATCGAGGGATTGGAGTGGATCCGATTGCATTATGCTTATCCTTCTAAATTTCCATTGGAGATTATCGATGTGATGCGCGAGCGTTCCAACATTTGCAATTACCTCGATATGCCATTGCAGCATGCCTCCGATGCCATGCTCAAGGCCATGAAGCGGCAGATCACCCGCGCTGAGATGAATGAGTTGATCTACTCGATCCGTGAGCGCTTGCCTGGTATTTGTTTGCGTACTACATTGATCGCGGGCTTTCCGGGCGAGACGCGCGCCGATGTGGAGGAGCTAAAGGAATTTCTGACCCTGCACCAGTTCGATCGTGTGGGCATCTTTACCTATTCGCACGAAGAAGATACGTCGGCTCATCAGTTGATCGACGACATACCGTCCGACGAAAAAGAAAGAAGGGCTCAAGAGGTCATGGAGCACCAGCAAGAGATCTCTTATTTGCTCAATCAGCAAAAAGTAGGAAAGGAGTTTAAGGTGCTGGTCGACAAAAAAGAAGCCGGACGTTATTTGGGGCGCACCGAGTTCGATTCGGTCGAGGTCGACAATGAAGTGATCATCACTACTTCCAAAAAATTGGTCATTGGCGATTTTGTGAACGTACGTATTACCAAAGCGTACGATTTCGATCTGGAGGCCGAGCTGGTCTAAGCTACTTCGGTCACATTCCTCGCTTTAGTTTTCTTACGTATATTAGCCAAAACACATTTACATGCATTGCAATTGGTTGGGCGTTTATCCTGCCTTACTGACCCCCTTTACAAAAGACGATGAACTCGATCTGTTGTTATTCGAAAAGAATTTGCAGTTCCAGTTACAGGCGGGTGTGCACGGCGTGATCATCGGCGGATCGTTGGGGGAGGCCAGCACCATTACTGCTCAAGAGAAAGAGGCCATGGTGCGTTGCGCACTCGCTGTTTGTGCCGGTAGGGTTCCCGTAGTGGTCAACGTTGCCGAGTCGGTCACTAAAGAGGCTATTCGGTTGGCCCGCCAAGCACAATCGTGGGGGGCCAATGGATTGATGCTGCTTCCACCCATGCGCTACCGTTCCGATGACCGCGAGACCATTCAGTACTTCAGGTCCGTGGCGCTGGCCACCGAACTGCCGGTCATGATCTACAATAATCCGGTTGATTATAAAATTGATTTTCGTCCGGAGCTTTTCGATGCTTTGCTTGATTGCCCTACCGTAACGGCTCTCAAAGAAAGTTCAAGGGATGTGACCAACCTGACCCGCATGCTGAATCGCTTTGGCGATCGATTTAAAATACTTTGCGGTGTAGATACCCTGGCGCTCGAAGAGTTATTGTTGGGAGCGCATGGGTGGGTAGCCGGACTGGTCGATGCCTTTCCAAGAGAGACCATGGCCATTTGGCATCATGTGCGGCGTGGCGAGTACGAAGAGGCACGCGTCATCTACCGATGGTTTATGCCCTTGCTCGAACTCGATATTCATTCCAAGTTGGTTCAATACATTAAACTGGCTGCACAAGAAGAGGGCATAGGCAGCGAGTATGTTCGTGCGCCGCGACTTTGCCTAACGGGTCAAGAGCGAGAGCGCATTGTATCAATCATCAGAGATGCCGTGTCCAAGCGTCCGGTGCTTCGTTCTTTTTAAGTAAAAAAGTCAAACATGTCTTATTCCGATACTTCACCTGTCGCTTTACAACAGGTCATCAGCAACGCACAAACGGCTTTCTCTTTGTACAAGAGTTGTTCGTTGCAACAGCGCTATGCACTGTTACGTGCCATTGCCGAAGAGTTAAAAAGCAGCAGCGAAGTCTTGATCGCCACTGCCATGCGGGAGACCCATCTTCCCGAAGCACGCCTCAAGAACGAGTTGGGTCGTACCGTCTTTCAACTCGAAAGTTATGGCGCAGCCGCTGCGAGTGGCCGTTGGCTCGATGCCACGATCGAAACGCGTTCCAACGCGGCCGGTGCAGCGGTCAATCTCAGAAAGACGCTGGTGCCATTGGGCCCCGTTGTGGTCTTTGGGGCCAGTAATTTTCCATTTGCGTATGCTACGGCCGGTGGCGACACGGCCAGTGCCCTGGCTGCCGGCTGCACTGTTATCGTCAAAGCCCATCCAGCTCATCCCGAAACATCTACCATTGCCGCTGCGGCCATTGCAAGGGCCGTAGAGAAGCAACAACTTCCAAGCGGGGTATTTAGCCATGTCTATGGGGCTTCTTTCTCGGTAGGAGAAGAATTGGTCAAGCATCCCTTGATCAAAGCGGTCGGTTTTACCGGATCGCTGCGTGGCGGAAAGCAACTTTTTGATTGGGCACAGCAACGAAAAGATCCTATTCCGGTATTTGCAGAAATGGGAAGTGTCAACCCGGTCTTTTTATTGCCCGGGCAATTGCAAACGCAGGCTTCTTTACTGGCCGATCAATTGGCTGCCTCCTTTACATTGGGGGCGGGCCAGTTCTGCACCAAACCGGGTTTATTGATCGCCCTTGCCTCTCCCGCCTTGTCTGCATTCGAGGCACAATTAAAAGAGCAGGTAAAAAAAATGATACCCGTGCATCTGTTGCACGAGGGAATAGCCAATGCGTTCGAACAACATAGAAGTAAAGTGTTGCAGACACCGGCGGTTTCTGTGCTGGCCCTATCCGATCAAGAGGCGGCCTTACAGCAAGGGCAGCCCACGGTGGCCAGGGTGCAGGCTGAACTGTGGTTGCAACAGCCACATTTGCACGAGGAAGTATTTGGTCCCTACACACTATTGATCGCTTGTGCGAACCTCGAAGAAATGATGGCGGTGGCCGCTGCCCTCGAGGGACAATTGACCACCACCATTATGGCTAACGAACACGATCTGCAACAATGCCAATCGCTGATCGACCGTGTAAAAGAGAAGTGCGGTCGCTTGATCTTAAATGGGGTGCCTACCGGTGTTGAGGTTTGCAAGGCAATGCAACATGGCGGACCTTTTCCGGCAACCACCGATCCTCGTTTTGGCGCTGTAGGAGAGGATGCGCTCAAAAGATTTGCCAGACCGTTTTGCTACCAGAACTGGCCGGACCCTTGGTTGCCTGACGAGTTAAAAGACGAGAATCCCTTACAAATCTTTAGAACGGTCAACGGGCAGTTGACTCGCTAAACTTCTTTCGCTCTGTGTTAGAGAACCAAGCGGTCATCAGCAGCGAGAATAAAAAGTAACCGGTAAGCACCGGAACGATCGGTGAAAAGAATTGACCGGCACCGAACCAATCCGCTTGCCAGTAAAGTAGTCCCAGGCCCAGCGCGGCCCGTATCGCCTCCCACCCAACCGCATAGGGATGTTGGTCCATTAGCTCGGTAAGAGCAAATACGCTTAGAAAGATCAAAGCTCCGTACCAGTAGATAAAGGTCGAATTCAATTCGTTTATGACGGCTATATTGGCAAAGAGATAACTGATCATCATCAGTAGCAATAGTAGTTGCGCCCAGATAAAAATTAAAAAGGAGCGAGAAGCGGGTCGATCGTATTTCTCGAAATTGTAAACATCATCGATCTTATAGACCGGATAGCGTTCGGCCACATCGGCGGGACGGTACCCGGTGCGCTTGAACCATAGTGTGAATTTCTCTTTCCAATGGCGGGTTCGCCAGGCATCGGTTATGAGTAACCAAAGATGCTGAAAGTTGATCCGAACCGGATTCCAGGTGCGGGCCGGCCTTGAGATCCCGTACACGGGCGGTATCTCTTTTTTCTCGGCAACAAACGTGCCGAATAATTTATCCCACACAATAAATATCTGTGATAGATTCTTGTCCATGTACTCCGGATTGATGGCATGGTGTACCCGATGATGCGAAGGGGTGACCAGTATATGCTCCAGCCATCCCATTTTATCTATATGGCGGGTATGATACCAGAACTGTGCGAACAAATGTAACGGGGCTACCGTGGCAATGACCCCTTGCGGTATCCCCAATAGTGCGGCCGGTAACAAAAGCACCGTAAATAAATTAAAGAAGGCCGAGATGCTTTGCCGCAGTGCACAAGCCAGGTTGAATTCTTCGCTGCTGTGATGAATAACATGCAAATTCCAAAATAGATTGACCCGATGACTCCATCGATGGATCCAATAGCCGTTAAAATCGAGAATAATAAAGGTCAGCAAAATGACAAGCCAGCTTTGTTCGATCTTGGTAAGCGCAAAATGCGTTAGCATGAAAGGATAGATGCCAATGGCGATCGTTAGTTCCAAAACCGATTTGGTCACATTGGTAATACCGGAACTGAGCGAGGAGATCATGTCGAGTTGGCGAACGGTATCGAACCCTTTTTTGTACCCATAGATCTTTTCGAAAAGCACGAGGGCCAAAAAGGCGGGCATGGCCACCAGCAATATTTTTCCGTAGGTCTCCATGCGTAATTTGAAGCTCTAATTTACATTGATAATTCGATATATTTACATACCTATTTTACGCGGCTTCATGAAGCATACTTTTCAGTGTATAGACGCTCATACTTGCGGTAATCCGGTTCGTGTGGTCAAAGCAGGCGGACCCTTGTTACAAGGGCTAACGATGAGTGAGCGAAGGCAACATTTTTTACGGGAATTCGATTGGATCCGCCGCGGTCTCATGTTCGAGCCGCGTGGTCACGATATGATGAGTGGCAGCATCGTTTATTCACCCATCGATCCACAGAACGACGCCTCTGTACTTTTTATCGAGACCAGTGGTTGCTTGCCGATGTGCGGACATGGTACGATCGGTACCGTAACCATCGCCATAGAGGAGGGTATCATTATTCCGAAAAGGCCGGGGTATTTACAATTGGAAACACCGGCCGGTCTAATCGCTATAGAGTACCAGTATCGTGAAGTACAAGGCAAGACAAAAGTAGAATCAGTACGGCTTACCAATGTGGCCTCTTTTCTTCACTCCGCAGGTCTTGAGGCGCATTGTCCTGCGTTGGGTAATCTACTGATCGACGTGGCCTATGGCGGAAACTTCTATGCGATCGTCGATGTGCAACCGAACTTTAAGGGGGTGGAGCATTATCGGGCCGAGCAGCTGGTTGCCTGGTCGCGGGCCTTACGGGACGAGATCAATCAGTTATACACGTTTGTACATCCAGAAGATCCTACCATTGGCGGGTGTTCACATATCCTTTGGGCGGGTGCTGTTCTCGACACAAATTCTACGGCGCGTAATGCTGTTTTCTATGGAGAGAAGGCCATTGACCGGTCTCCTTGCGGAACAGGTACGAGTGCCCGTATGGCACAATGGCATGCAAAGGGAAAGCTTACAAAAGGAGAATTATTTATTCACGAGAGTATCATTGGAAGTCGTTTTACCGGGCGAATCGAACAAGAACTAGCGGTCGGGCCTTATCGGGCCATTCGTCCGTCTGTAGAGGGCTGGGCACGGGTTTATGGGTATAACACTATTTGGATCGATCCGGAAGATGATCCATATGCATACGGTTTTCAGGTTATTTAAATTATTATGAAAGTAGTTGTTGTCGGAGGAGGTATCGTCGGGTTAAGCTCAGCCTTTTATTTGCAAGAGGCCGGTCATCAGGTGGTCTTGATCGACAAAGAAGATCTCTTACAAGGTTGCTCGTATGGTAATGCGGGCTACATCTGCCCCAGTCATTTTATTCCGCTGGCAACGCCCGGTATCGTTATGCAGGGGTTGCGTTGGATGTGGAACAGTGAAAGCCCTTTTTACGTGCAACCTCGGCTCGATCGCAACCTAATTAGTTGGGGCTGGCATTTTATGCGCAGTGCTACGGCTCAGAAAGTGGAGGCAGCCGCCATTCCATTGCGCGATATTTCGCTGCTCAGTCAACGAGAATATGCCCGATGGGCCACGTTACCGGACCTGCAGTTCTCGTACCAGCATAGAGGGCTGTTGGAGATTTTCAAGACCGAGCAAAAAGCAGCGCATTGTTATCACACCTGGCAACAAGCTATCTCGCTTGGTCTGACCGATACCCGATTGCTCAACCGCGAGGAGTTGCAGGCCATGGAGCCTGATACCCGTATCGACGCACTGGGGGCACTTTATTTTGGATGCGATGCACACTGCTATCCCAATCAACTTATTCCACAACTGATCGCTCTATTAAGGAAGAGGGGTGTGGAATTTATTACGCATGCACAAGTAACCGGTTTTGAGACTTCGCGCGATCGTGTTGCAAAACTGGTGTACGATAAGGGTACGATCGCGGCAGACCATGTGGTGGTGGCTACCGGATCGTGGGGGCGTCAGACAGCGGCGCTTTTGGGTATTCGCATTCCGCTCATGCCCGGCAGAGGCTATTCCGTTACCGTGGAGCCACCTGCCGGCGCCCGGTTAAATTATCCCGCCATCCTCATAGAGGGCAGGGTAGCGATCACTCCGCTTACCGCTGGTCTGATTCGGTTTGGCGGCACCATGGAGATTACGCCACACAACACGCCTCCTCGTTATAACAGGGTCAAGGGGATCCTGCGAGCCGTGGAGGATTTCTATCCCGACCTTTCCGTTCCCTTTCCAAGTACCGACAAGATCTGGTACGGCTATAGGCCCTGCTCGGCAGACGGGCTACCGTATATCGGTAAAATAAGTTCGTATCGTAACGTGGTGGTAGCTACCGGGCACGCTATGTTGGGGTTGAGTCTGGGAGCCGGTACCGGCAAATTGGTGCAGGAGATCGTAGATGAGCGGTCTCCTTCGATGGATATTCGTCCTTTTGCCGTAGAGCGTTTCTGATCATCTTCTTACTTTTACACCTTATGGGTTATTCGGCACAGCGTATTCCGTACCGCGAAACAGGGGCCTTCTCTTCGTTGGTGGTCGATTATCTCGATCATCATCCTTCGTTGCAGTCCTTTTTTTCTCATGATCTGTCGTTGAGTGGTGTACGATCTTGCATTGCTGCACGTCAACAGGCTTCGTTCGATCGTACTGTATTGGCGAATCGCCTCGAGGCGCAGTACGAGGGAATGGAGCTGACCGAAAAAGTAAGACAAAATCTGGGTCGCATCCGTCAGCAAAATTGCTTTACCGTTACCACGGCTCACCAAAATAATTTGTTTACCGGACCCCTCTATTTTGTCTATAAGATATTGCATGCGATTGCGCTGGCCGATCATCTAAAGAAAGCGATACCCGATAGTGATTTCGTTCCTGTTTTTTATATGGGAACCGAAGACGCCGATCTGGCCGAACTCGATCATATTTTTATTGGTACAGAGAAGATACAGTGGAATACGAGTCAACGAGGGGCCGTTGGTCGTATGACCATCGATCAAGAGCTGCTAAGACTAATCGATAGAGTCGAAGGACAATTGGGTGTCTTTGCGCATGGTGCCGAGTGGGTACGTTTGTTGCGGGAGTGCTATGTAGAAGGTCGCACCATGGCAGAAGCCACGTTTCGATTGGTGCATGCCCTATTCGCTTCAAAGGGTTTACTGGTTCTTTTGCCTGATCATCCCGATCTAAAGCGCCCGTTTATTCCGATCCTCAAAAAGGAATTGACCGAACAATTTACGGCTCCGCTCGTGCAGCAGCAGGCGGATGCCCTTGCCGGGGCTGGCTATAAAGTGCAAGCTTCTCCCCGTACCATCAATTTATTTTATTTGGTGGATGGCAGCCGTCAGCGCATAGAAAAAAGTGGAGACCAGTGGGTCGTTCAGGGAACCTCGGTGACCTTCGATCGAGCTTCTTTACTAAACGAGGTGGAGCAACATCCCGAACGCTTTAGTCCCAATGTGCTCCTTCGGGGATTGTTTCAATGCACACTCTTACCCGATGTGGCCTTTATCGGTGGCGGCGCCGAGATCGCTTATTGGCTCCAGGTAAAAGAGCTGTTTGCCACGGCGGCCGTTCCTCTTCCCGTACTTGTGTTGCGTAATTCTTTTTTATTGGTGGACCCCACTGCTGCCAAGCGAATGAACAGCCTGGGGTTAGAGCCGGCGCAACTCTTTGCCACGGCCGATGGGCAGTTGCAATCGATCATCGACACAGCGATGCTTTCGCAACGCGATCTTGAGAAAGAGCGCCAGACCTTGCAGCAACTTTACCGGCAGATCAAGCAGCAAGCCGCTCAACTCGATCCAACCCTCGAGGCCCATGTCTCGTCGCTCGAGAAAAGATCGATGCAAGGGTTGGAGGGGTTAGAGAAAAAACTATGGAGGGTCATCAAGCGAAAACATCAAGAGCAGCAACATCAATTACAAATGCTGCATACGCAGCTATTTCCACAGGGAAAGTTGCAAGAGCGTCATCAAAATTTTGGGGTTTACTATGCGCAGTGGGGAAAGGAGTTGTTGGAAAAACTGCTCGCGCATTCACAGGGCCTCACGCAGGAGTTTACCCTTTTGCAGCTGCCTTAATCAAATTTGTTTTCGTAGCCCTCGTTTTTTAGGCGCTGCACTTTTTCGATTACCTCGCCGCTCATTTTTGCCTTATAGGTGGCGATCGTTTGGGCGATCGATTCGTGGTGTGTTCCCAGTATTTCTGCGGCTAATATGCCTGCATTCTTGGCTGCGTTAAGCGCAACGGTAGCGACCGGAACGCCATTGGGCATTTGTAAGATGGAAAGCACAGAGTCCCAGCCATCAATGGAGTTCGACGATTTGATGGGTACGCCAATGACCGGAAGGGTAGTGACCGAAGCCACCATGCCGGGTAAGTGTGCCGCACCACCGGCTCCGGCAATGATCACTTTGAGTCCGCGCTCGCGGGCTTGTTGGGCATACTCTATCATGCGGTGAGGCGTGCGGTGCGCAGACACTACGGTAATCTCATGAGGAATGTCAAATTCCTTGAGCACTTCGGCTGCGGCTTGCATAACAGACAGGTCGCTGTCGCTTCCCATAATGATTCCAACCAAGGGCGCCATAGGGTCAATTTAAGGACAAAGAAACAATAAAATCGTCAAACCCGCCGATCAACGCAAAAGAGCTCCTTTGATGCGCAGCAATTCGGTCTCGGCTCGCTTGGTCAAAAAGCGAGCTTGTATAAGACGGGTGTAGGCGTCTTGCAGACTCTTTTGGGCCTCTTTTAATTGAATGAGCGTGGTGGCATTCAGGCGGTAGACATCTAGTACAATGGCTACGTTCTCTTTGGCCAATACGATATTCTCCTCTTCGAGCAGCAGCGCTTTTTGCTGTGCCTCATATTCGTTGTATGCCTGTACCAGCTGCAGGTTCAATTGTGCTTGCTGCTGTTCAAAGACCAGTTGCCGATTTTGCAGCGAGAGTTGTGCCGATCGAATATTTCGTTGTACGGCGAATTGATTGAAAAGCGGAATAGAGGTATTGATGCCGAAGTTCAGTCCGCTGTTGCGACTAAATAACGGTTGAAAGGGGTTGACCACGGCAATATTGTCGAGGCGATTAAAGTTATAGTTGGAGGTCAGGTTCAATTGTGGCCAGCGATCGGCCTTTGCCTCCCGTATTTGAAGACGGGCAATGTCGATCTGTTTACTGGCGATCAGAAGTTGCGGATTGGTCGTTGGGACGGATTGTTTTACTTCTTGCAGCATAATTTTATCTGCAAACGGAATGGAGTCCGAAACTTCGTACCGACGACCCGAGGCGACACCCATGAGCGTGTTGAGTTGCTCTTTGAGTAACACAATATTGTTTTGCTGTTGTAACTGGGCGGCTTTGGTAGCGTTCAGATCGACCTTGCTCTGCAGTACATCGGGTTTGGTGCCTGCTCCAATATTTAATTTGTATTCGGCCAGCTTGACCCGCTCGGTATTGATGGCCAGCTGCTCTTCCAGCGCACGGAGTTGTTGTTGTTGTTGCACAATGGCATAGTAGCCTGTAATGACCTGTCCGACGGTATTGATGATGTTGTTCTTTATTGCCAGTGTTCCTGTCTCGAGCAGGGCCGTAACCCGATCGCGGGTGGCATAAAGTCTTCCGCCATTAAAGAGGGTCCAGTTGAGCGCTATTCCACTGGCAAGGTTTTCTGACCTGATCCCTTTTCGTTGCCGGATGGCGCCGTCGGTAAATTTCTGATACTGGTCGTTATTATTTAACGTAAGACCCGCATTGACAGAGAGGCGGGGCAATAGCGCTGCATTTCTGTATTGGTAGTCGAGCGCTGCCGCGGCCGAATCGTTTTTGGCCAGTCTGATCTCGAAGTTATTTTCCAGTGCAGTCGCAATGGCCTCCTCTACGGTGAGCAACGATTGACAAATAACTGTATGAGTTAGCGTAAAAGAGAGGACTATATAAAAAAAGAGTTTTTTCATGCTGCAGGGTTATGCACCAATAAACTTGTCAATTTCCTTTTCTTTTCTTTTTCTGGACAAGTACGAATACATGGCCGGAATAACGAACAAGGTCAATAGGAGCGAGAAGCAAATGCCCCCTACGATCACCACGCCGAGCGGGATTCGGCTGGTGGCGGCAGCACCCAGCGATAATGCCAAAGGGAGCGCTCCCAGTGCCATGGCCAGGCTGGTCATCAAGATAGGGCGCAACCGTTGGGTGGCGGCTTCCACGACAGCTGCGGTTCTGCTCAGCCCTTTTTCTCTCATCTGGTTGGCGAACTCCACGATCAGAATACCATTTTTGGTAACCAGTCCGATCAGCATGATCATACCGATCTGTGAGAATATATTGAGGGTGTGTCCAAACGCCCAAAGCGAGAGCACGGCCCCCGCAATGGCCAGTGGCACCGTAAACATGATGATGAGCGGATCTACAAAACTTTCGAACTGCGCGGCCAGCACCAAGAAGATCAAGACGAGGGCTAGTAAGAATGCGAAGGAAGTATTGCTGGCACTCTCTTTAAAGTCTCTCGACGATCCACTCAGCGATGTAGTGAAGGTGTCATCGAGCACTGTTGCGGCAATGCGTTCCATCTCTTCGATACCGTCCCCTATGGTGTATCCGGGTTGAAGACCTGCAGAGATGGTGGCCGATTTATAGCGATTAAAGTGGTAAATGGTAGGAGGACTGTTCGTCTCCTCGATCGATATCATGTTGTCTAGCGAGATCAATTCTCCTTTGTTGTTACGTACAAAAAGTTGTCGCAGATCGCCTGGATCGTCGCGATCGCTGCGGG
Organism: Chitinophagaceae bacterium; assembly: GCA_044351575.1. GTDB lineage: Bacteria > Bacteroidota > Bacteroidia > Chitinophagales > Chitinophagaceae > JJ008. The sequence goes on along the minus strand of JBILFN010000023.1, from coordinate 6,481 downwards.
CCACTTGTCCCATAACGCTATATTGCTTGCCGTCCTTTGTAAAATAGCCCATGCGGCGGTTGCTAAAGGCCAATTGCAGGGTCTGCGATACATCGGTTACGCTTACGCCCAGTGCGGCGGCCTTTAATCGGTCGATCTCTACCTTTAGTTCGGGTCGATTGAATTTGAGGTCTGTATCGGGATTTTGCAAGATCTTGCTATTGCGTGCCTCTTCGAGCATCTTGGGCAAGGCCTTGGTGAGTTTATCGAAGTTATTGTGCTGCACCACGAAAGAAACGGGCTGACCGCCTCTGCGATTGACAGAGATAGTCTGGTCTTCGATCACAAACCCTCTTCCTTCGGTGTAGCGAGAGAGATTGCGATTGATCATCTTGGCCAGATCGCCTTGCGAGCGATCACGCATTGACGGCTCGGTGAGTGTTACGCGCACAAACCCCGTGTTCGCATTGCCCGAGCCCGTAAACCCGGGAGAGGTGATGCTAAATAGCATGGTACGTTCCGGCACGGAGTCAAGTACCAATTGCGTAACCCGGTTTACATAATTGTCCATGGCATCGAAAGAAGTTCCTTCCGGCGCGGTCAACTGCACCCTAAATTGACTACGGTCTTCCATGGGGGCGATCTCCGATTGAAGTTGGCTCCCTACAAAGTAGATGGCTGCCAGGCAAAGACCAATAATCACCACTCCGATCACGCGAAGTTTCATGAACCGTTCCAACTGTCGCTGGTATGCGGTCTCCATCCAACGAAAGAACGGTTCGGTAACCCGATAGAACCAGCCATGGTTACCAGGATTTTTTTTGGTCAGTTTAACATTGAGCACCGGTGTCAGGGTCAGCGACACAAAGGCCGAGATCAATACGGCCCCCGATACCACAATGCCAAATTCGCGAAAGAGTCTTCCGACGAATCCTTCCAAAAAGATGATCGGCAGAAATACAATGGCCAGTGTGATCGACGTGGCTATTACGGCAAAGTAGATCTCTCGTGAACCCTCCACGGCCGCCTGCCACTTATTCATTCCCTTCTCGATACGTTTGTAAATATTTTCGGTGACCACAATACCGTCATCGACCACCAACCCGGTGGCCAGTACGATGGCCAGTAGCGAGAGCACGTTGATCGTAAATCCCATCAGGTACATAATAAAAAAGGCGCCGATCAGCGAGACAGGTATATCGATCAGCGGTCGAAGCGCAATGATCCAATCCCTAAAGAACGCATAGATGATCATCACGACCAGCAAGAAAGCGATCATGAGTGTTTCTCTTACCTCGAGTATCGATTTTTTGATGAAACGCGTTTGGTCCAGCCCAATGTTAAGGGTAATATCTTCGGGCACATCTTTTTTGATCTGCTCCAGGCGCTTGTAGAATTCATTCGAGATCGATACATAGTTAGAGCCGGGTAGGGGGATGATGGCCAGTGCAATCATAGGTGTACCATTGCCCCGCATCAATGTTTCTTCGTTCTCGGGGCCCAGCACTGCTTCTCCCACATCCTTTAGTTTGATGTCGGCTCCATTACTGTTTTTAATGATGAGGTTGTTGAAATCTTCTTCGGTATTCATGCGCCCAAAGGTTCGCACCGAAAGTTCGATCGAAGAGCCCGCGATCTTTCCCGAGGGCAGTTCGCTATTCTCTCGGCTTAGCGCTGCCTGCACATCACCCACGGTAATGCCCAGCGCATTCAATTTAGAGGGCTCTAGCCAAATGCGCATCGCATAGCGCTTTTCGCCCCAGATCTGCACGGCACTTACGCCCGGAATCGTCTGTAGTCGTTCTACCAGCACATTGGTCGCATACTCCGTAATGGCCAGCTGATCACGATTGGGGCTTTGCACGGTCATGGAGATAATGGGCTCCGAGCTGGCATCGGCTTTGGAAACCACCGGGGGTGCGTCCAGGTCAGAAGGGAGTGACCGAACGGTCTGCGATACTTTGTCGCGCACGTCATTGGCGGCAGCCTCGAGATCTACTCCTAACTCGAATTCTACGTTGATATTGCTGGTGCCATTGCTGCTAGAAGAAGTAATATTCTTGATGCCCGCTATGCCGTTGATCGATTTTTCGAGGGGCTCGGTGATCTGCGTCTCGATGATATCGGGGTTAGCTCCGGGGTACGAAGTTCTGACACTGATGTTGGGCGGGTCAATGGCGGGGTAATCGCGTACGCCCAAGAATTTAAAACCGATAACACCAAACAGTACAATGATCAAATTCATGACCACTGCCAGAATGGGCCTTCGGAGACTTAGTTCTGCCAGGTTCATGGTTGCGGGTTCAATATTTTACCAATGGTGATGGGGGCATCGGGTCTAACGCTAAGCAATCCGGTCGTTACTACCGTGTCGCCGGCTGCAAGACCTTCTGTGATCTGTACCCGATCGGACGTTCGGGACCCGGTCTTTATATCCGTAAATACGGCAACACCTCCTTTGTAAAGAATTACTTTTTTTCCGCGAGCCTGGGGTAAGATAGCTTGTGTGGGAATCAAAATGGCGTTAGGGTCGGGATCGAACCCAATGCTGACCTTGGCGAAACTTCCGGGAAGTAAAGAAGAGTGCTTGTTTTCTACACGTGCCCTTACCTGCAGACTTCTGCTGTTTTCGGTAACCTTCGATTCGGTAGCTACGATACGGGCGGTCAGTGTGTCGGAGCTTCCTTCAAATCGAAAACGAACGGATTGTCCACTTCTGATCTTGCCAATATATTTTTCCGGGATCGAAAAATCTAGTTTCAGCTGATCGATCTGGTTGATAACGGCGATCACAGAGGCCGGATTTACGTACGCGCCATTGCTGATATTTCGAAGGCCCAGTTTGCCACTGAAGGGGGCTCGGATCTCTGTTTTCTCCAGACTGGTCTTGATAATGCCGATGTCGGCTTTTAAACTATTGACTTGCAAAAGGCTGATATCATAATCTTGTTGACTGATGCCCTGGATCCTTAATAATTGAGCTTGTCTTTTTTCTGTTTGTTGTGCCAGCTGCAATTGTATCTCTAACTTATTAAGTTGTGCTATAAGATCGGCATCGTTGAGTTTGGCCAGCAGACTTCCTTTTGTTACATATTTTCCCTCTTCGACATTAAGCTGTACAATTCGCCCGGCTACTTCGGGGTGTATCTCTACCGACTCGCTGGCCACGATAGTGCCGGGCACCTCTATGACCTCCGCATAGGCAGCGGGTCGTACGATAAAGAGGTCGACTTTCAGTGGTTTGTTCTTGTCGCCGGGCCCCATGGCGGTCGGCGATTTCTTTGCAGGTTCGCCACAGCTTATAACGCTTAATAAAGAGAGGGGCAATGCCCAGTGTAAGACATGTTTTCTCATGAAGGCAAATTGGTCGATAAAGATAGCGTTGTTAGGTCAAACAACGAACGCTCATTGGACGATAAAAACCTGATTATCTTTCGCTATTGCCGCTTACGGATACCCTGTTTCTGAGCTCACGGGCCTGTGCTTGCAATTGTTGCATGTTACTGCCCAGCAGGGTCATGTGTCCCATTTTTCGGCCGGGCTTACTGATCTTTTTTTCGTAGAGGTGCACAGATAGCCCCGGCATGGCAGATAGCTCGCTCAACCCATGGTAGCGGGCAGGACCGGCGGCTCCCGTTCCTACCAGGTTGATCATGGCCGAAGGGCTGCGCAGTAGGGTAGCCCCCAGTGGTAGTGATAGCAGAATGCGCCACAGCATGTCGAACTGAGAAGATTCTATAGCCTCGATACTGTGATGACCACTATTATGTACGCGGGGAGCGGTTTCATTGACCAGTAATTGGTCTTGATCGTCGAGAAACATCTCTACGGCAAAAAGGCCTGGCGATCGAAATTCTTGCACGACTGTTAAGGCGATCTGGATGGCCCGATCGGCAACCGAAGCCTCCACTTGTGCCGGACAAAGCTGGTAATCGAGCAGGTTGAGGGCAGGATCGAAGCACATCTCTACAATGGGATAAACGGCCGTTTCTTTTTTTTCGTTGATGGCGACCATTACCGCCAGCTCTTTTTTGATAGCAACCATTTTTTCGAGAACGGATGGTGCATCAAATCCCTTGCTCAAGTCGGTGATGTCTGCCAGGGTCTGAACCCCCTTGCCGTCATATCCTCCTTCACCGATCTTATGCACGGCCGGTAAAAAAGAGACATGATCTTTGAGTTCGGCTTGCCTTTGTGTAACGATAAAATCGGCCGTTGGTATTCGGTGTTCGCGGTAATACTTTTTTTGCGCGATCTTATTTTTGATCAGGCGCAGCACGCGGGGTTCGGGAATTACGACAACACCTTCCGACGCTAGTTTTTCGAGGGCATCGATGTTGACCTGTTCGATCTCGATGGTAATGCAGTCAAGCGACCTTCCAAAGGCATAAACATCGTCGAAATTTTGGATATCACCGAGGGTAAAATGGTCGCAGAGACGGGCGGCCGGGCAATCCGGATCGTTCTCCAGAATATGCGTTTCTACGTTGTAGGGTGCCGCCGCTTGTAAAAGCATTCGGCCTAACTGACCTCCTCCCAGAATGCCCGCCTTTAGCATGGCGCAAAGATAGCGTCAAAGAGGGCTACCTTGCCGGTCATAGCGTCAAATTTCTTTATTTTTGCTATATGAATGCTACAGCGCTTGCTTCCCAAACTACCGAACAGCAAACAGCAGTTGATTTTCTCCCGCTGGAGGGAACCGATTATGTCGAGTTCTATGTGGGCAATGCCAAGCAGGCGGCTCACTATTACATGAGTGCCTTTGGCTTTCAGGCGTTGGCCTACGCCGGTCCTGAGACGGGTGTAAAGGATCGAGCCAGTTATGCTGTTCGGCAGCATAAGCTCACCTTTGTGCTAACTACGGCGCTACGCCCCGACCATGTCATTGCAGATCATGTTCACCGGCATGGAGACGGAGTAAAGTGTCTTTCGCTTCGGGTCGCAGATGCCACCCGTGCCTGGCAGGAGACCACAAAGCGCGGTGCCAAAAGTTATATGGAACCCACTCGGTTAAAAGATGAGCAAGGAGAGGTGGTAATGAGTGGGATTCATACCTACGGAGATACCGTACATCTTTTTATAGAACGAAAAAATTATCAGGGTGTCTTTATGCCCGGATATCGCCCTTGGTCCAATCCCGAATTTGCCCCCACCGATTGTGGATTGCTCTACGTAGATCATTGCGTGGGTAACGTGGGTTGGAATCAAATGAATCCCTGGGTCAAATTTTATGAGGACGTGATGGGTTTCAAGAATATCCTGACCTTCGACGACGAAGATATTTCTACGGAGTACTCTGCCCTCATGAGTAAAGTGATGAGCAGTGGTAATGGCTTTGTTAAGTTCCCTATCAACGAACCTGCAGAAGGAAAGCGAAAGAGTCAGGTAGAGGAATTTCTGGAATTTTATAATGGCGAAGGTTGCCAGCATGTGGCCATGGCCACTAACGATATTGTCAAGACCGTTCGGGAGTTGATGAGCCGTGGCGTTGAGTTCTTGAAAGTGCCTACTACCTATTACGATGATCTGCTCGACCGCGTGGGTACGATCGATGAGGACCTGGCTCCGCTTCGCGAGCTAGGTATTTTGGTAGATCGTGACAATGAGGGGTACTTGCTGCAGCTCTTTTCGAAGCCCGTTGAGGACAGACCCACCTTGTTCTTCGAAATTATTCAGCGAAAGGGGGCCAAGAGTTTTGGTAAAGGCAATTTCAAGGCCTTGTTCGAAGCCATTGAGCGAGAGCAAGAGGCCAGAGGAAATTTCTAAGCAGGGGCATTCCTTTTTTCGTGTTCGTTAAAACCTATCTATGACCGTATCCAGCTTCCCGTTACCTCGCTGCCTGACGGGCATTTTGTTGGGAATGGTTTTGTCACTGCTCTTTTCCCGTCCGGCGGTCGCACAATCTTCTTATGGTCTCTCAAGGGGGGGGTCTACCTATTATTCATTCATCGATTATCAGCGAAGTTTTGCTCGTCCTCAAGAGGCAATGGTGCGAAAGGTCGATACGCTCAAGAAACAATTTGCCGCAAAGAAACTTAGCTGGCCTGCCAATTATATTTACATACGGTCCTTTAAGTACGATAGCCAACTCGAGGTATGGGTAAAGCAAAGACCCGCCGATTCGTTTCGTCTTTTTAAGGTCTATCCGGTATGCGCGCTGGCAGGTTCGTTGGGACCTAAACGCATGCAAGGAGATTTTCAGGTGCCCGAAGGATTCTACTATATCAACGAATTCAATCCCAACAGTAATTATTATTTGTCACTAGGGCTCAATTACCCCAATGCCAGCGATAGAGTGTTGAGCGATTCGATCAAGCCCGGGGGGGATATCTATATACACGGCAGTTGTGTAACGGTAGGGTGTATTCCCATTACCGATCAGCAGATCGATGAATTGTATGTGCTTGCTGCCTATGCCCGCGAACAGGGGCAACATTATATTCCCGTTCATATTTTTCCCTGTCGTTATGATGTGCCCAAGAGCGTTTCGTATCTCGATGAG
>JBILFN010000097.1:0-6749 GCA_044351575.1 Chitinophagaceae bacterium | reverse complement strand
CCTAACAACGGTGCTGCAGCCGGGCTATCATCGTTGTCTTCCAGGCCGGAAAATCACCTGCCAAAATATGGGCACGAGCCTCGCGCATCAACCACTGATAAAAACAAAGATTGTGGATGCTGGCCAGCGTATATCCCAAAATCTCTTTTGATTTGATGAGGTGTCGCAGGTAAGCGCGCGAATAGGTCTCGCTGACCACGGCACCGATACCGCTGTCGAGAGGAGAAAAATCATGCTCCCATTTCTTATTGTCGATATTGACCACTCCTTCGCTGGTAAATAGCATGGCATTGCGTCCATTGCGGGTAGGCATCACACAGTCGAACATATCCACGCCCAGCGCTATGCACTCCAGCAAATTCCAGGGAGTACCCACCCCCATCAGGTAGCGGGGCCGGTCAAGGGGAAGGTGTTCGCAAGACCATCCACAGATATCGTAAAGTTGTGCCTCGGGCTCCCCTACGCTCAATCCTCCAATGGCGTACCCTTCGGTATCTTTTGTGCGCACGTAGTCGCAAGAAAGTTTACGCAAGTCGCGGTACACCCCTCCCTGCACAATGGGAAACAAATGTTGAGTATACCCGTAACGATCGGGGGTGGCATTAAAGCGGGCTATACAACGATCGAGCCAGCGATGGGTTAGCTCCATCGATTGCCGGGCGTATCGGTGGTCGCTGTCGGCGGGCGGACACTCGTCAAAAGCCATGATGATGTCGGCGCCGATAATGCGCTGAATGTCCATGACCGACTCGGGCGTAAACAAATGGGTACTGCCATCGATATGCGAGCGAAACGTAACCCCTTCTTCAGAGATCTTGCGGGTACCGGACAGCGAAAAGACCTGGTAGCCGCCACTGTCGGTGAGCAGACTCCTGTCCCACCCCATAAAACGGTGCAATCCGCCGGCTTCCTCCATTACCTGCAATCCCGGCCGCAAATAAAGATGATACGTATTGCCTAATATGATCGGAGCATCTACATCTTGCTGCAACTGCTGCTGGGTAAGCGCCTTGACCGTTCCGGCCGTACCCACCGGCATAAACACAGGGGTTTGAATCTGGCCATGATCGGTGAAGAGCACACCGGCACGGGCAGTGACCGATGCGTCGGTTTTTTCCAATTGAAATCGCAAGGCTGCCATACGAGCGCAAGATACAAGTATCTTATTATCTTCGCCCCCATGTTGATGGCCCACTGGAGCACTATTCTCCTTCTTGTATTTGCATCGGTAGCTTGTATCCAACTCTTTTATTACGGCTGGTTCTTTGGCCGCGTTGCTTTTTTCCGGCCTGCCCCCCGCACCCAGCATTTGCAGCATCCCGTATCGGTCATTATCTGTGCCCGTGACGAAGACGAGAACCTGGCACGCAACTTACCGGGCGTGTTGGTGCAGCACTACCCCAGTACCAAAGAGGTGATCGTTGTAAATGATAATTCGACAGACGATTCGAAATATATTTTACAAGAGCTCAAAAAGACGTTCAAGCACCTGCAAGTGGTCGAATTGCAACAAGAGGCCAAACTCATTAGCGGAAAAAAATATCCGCTTTCCATTGGTATTCGCGAGGCCAAGCACGAGATCTTGCTGCTCACCGATTCTGATTGCGTACCCGCCAGCGAGCATTGGATGCAAAAGATGCAAGACGCTTACTCGGGGGGTATCGAGATCGTACTGGGATATGGCGCCTATCATAAGACCAAGGGGCTTCTCAATAAGCTCATCCGCTTTGAAACCTTCCATACGGCCCTGCAATATCTATCGTATGCGCTGGCAGGCATCCCCTACATGGGCGTAGGACGCAATCTCTCGTACCGAAAAGATCTTTTTTTACGCAACAAGGGATTCTCGTCCATCAATCATATTCCAAGCGGAGATGATGACCTCTTTATTAACCGCGTGGCTACTCGACACAACACGGCCGTGGTGATCGATGCCGAGGCCATTACCCGATCGATCCCCAAGACCACCTGGGCCGGATGGCTAAAACAAAAATCAAGACACTACACCACGGCCAAGTATTACAAACCTCTGCATACGTTCTTACTCGGGCTCTATTTTGTTACGCAATTTGCCTTTTACCCGTTATTGGTAGCGGCGCTGCTACTCTGCCCTTGGCCCTATGTGGCCATTATAGCCGGCGTTAAACTGCTCTGGCAGGCTATAGTGCTCTACAAGGCCATGGGCAAGCTCGACGAAAAAGATCTGTGGCCCTGGTTTATTATTCTTGACATGTGGATGTTCTTTTACTACCTTCTCTTTTTTCCTGCCCTCTGGAGAAGGCCCGCCAAAAGCTGGAATTAACCCATGGAACCGCTGCAACCAAAGGGTCAGGCCGGTCTGGCGATCATCGAAAAATACTTTGATGAGTTTACGGCTTTGCAACGCGAACGCTATGAGCGACTAGGCGCCTTGTACAAAGAATGGAACGAAAAGATCAATGTAATCTCGCGAAAGGATATCGATGCGCTCTACGAAAAACATGTCTTGCATTCACTGAGCATCGCTGCTAACTTTTCGTTTGCCAAGGATACCTCTATTCTCGACCTGGGCACCGGCGGCGGATTTCCGGGATTGCCATTGGCCATTTATTTTCCCGACGCACACTTTCATTTGGTAGACAGCATTGCCAAGAAGCTAAAGGTAGTGCAGGCCATCGCCGATGCGCTGGGACTGCAGAACCTAACGGTGCAGCACACGCGGGCAGAAGAGATAAAACAACGGCAGTTCGATTATGTGGTGTCACGAGCCGTAGCCCCCTTGGGCGACCTGTGGCGATGGAGCAGACCCTTGATACGTACCCGATCTGCAGTACCCGGAAACCAGGCCCCCACCGGTCTCATCTGTCTAAAAGGAGGCGATCTGGCCCTGGAGATACAGCAAAGCGGAACGCGCCCGCATGTGGTGGACATTCATACGATGTTCGGCGAAGAATTCTTTCGCGAAAAATACCTGCTATTCGTAGAGCGGTAGAAGAAACCGAATTACTGAAGCGGCTTCGAAGGCGACCAGTCGAGCTTTAGCACGTTGTTCTTGCGATCGATATCGGCCATTCGCAGCGAAGCATCGATGTCTATTTGCCCAATATCGGTTAGTTTTCTGGAGGTGCTTACCACATAAGTGGAATGGGTCCACTTCCACGCCGGATAGATAATGGGCGTTATGGTGCTTTCCTCTGCCGGTTTTTGACCGTACATCAGATCGAGGGGCACATAGTGCAACTCGCGGGTGCCGTCACTGAATGTAAGTCGAAGGTCAATGGGCATGGGCATTAGCCCTACTCGCTTGATGCGAATCTGCGTACGACCACTTTCTTCCCACACGCTGTCTATGGCATAATCGATCGTCTTAGTAGAATGGATCCAATAGTCTTTGTACCAATCGAGTTCTATACCACTCCTTTTTTCGGCTACGCGAATCAGGTCATTGGCAGTGGGATGACGAAACTTATATTGCTGGTAGTAATCGAGCAAGATCCGATCTCTTACCGAATCGCCCACAACGTAGCCGAGCTGCTCCATAAAGACAGCACCTTTCGAATACACGGCAGCCGAATAGGCCGCATTGGTGTTAAAATGATCGGCATGGGTAGTCAGTGGCTCTTCTCTTCCGCTCTTGGCCAGCGATACATAGCCACGGTAAGAGCCGGCTTGTGCAAATCCGGTATCGGAACTTAAAAACGCGCTAATGCGGTCTTCGGCATAGCTGGTGAATCCTTCGTCCATCCAACCATACAGTGATTCATTGGTAGCCAGTACACCCTGGTACCAACTATGCATCCATTCGTGCAACCATGCCCCGGGACCGATCAACAGTGTAGACATCGGATATTCCATACCGCCGTCGCCGCCGTGAATAAAGGAGTACTGCTTATACGGATAAGCACCAAAATGTTTTTCTATAAATGGAAGGGCCTTTTGCGCATCGACCAATATCTGTTCCCATTCAGCCGCTTTTACATTGGTCGGCTTATAGAGCAGATGAAGCGTGAGCTCTTGTTGTGCAACTCCGCCATTACGGGCGGCGGGGATACTGTCGCGCACTTTTACAGCGCGATGCACGTACTCCGGATCGGCGGCCCACATAAAATCATGTACTTGCGGAGCAAAGAAATGCCAAGTAAGCTGATCGCCCGCAGGTCTGGTTACCACCGTACCGGGTTTTTCGTAGCCATAGCCGATCTGCTGAGGATTCTGCAAATAGCCCGTTCCTCCTACGATATAATTTTTATCGAGGGTGATACGAACGTCATAATTGCCCCAAATGCCATAAAACTCACGACCCACGTACGGATTAGGATGCCAACCGTCCTGATCGTAGGCACAGAGCTTGGGATACCACTGGCTCATGGAGTAACGCACTTTTGTAGTAGCATTATCGCGCCCGCTTCTTCTGATCTGCAAAGGAACCTGCCCCTCAAAAGCCAGATCGAGCACTACTTTCGATTTGGGTAAGACAGGTTTATCGAGTATCACTTCTAAGATGGTCTCGTGGGTTTGCAGCTGCTGGGGTCGGCCGTTCATTTTAAGCCACAGTACTTTTTGCTCACCGATCTCTTCGGGTTTTAGTTGGACGATACGATCCTTGACCCGGTTATCCCAATCAGCACCGCGACCTACCTGAATAGTACCCTGACGGCGGCTGCGCGTATCCATCATGCTGCCGGGTTGAAAGGCATTAAAATAAAGATGATAATAAAGCTTCTTGAGCGTATCGGGCGAGTTGTTCCAGTACTCCAGCTGCTGGGTACCCGCAAAGCGGTTGGTCTGCACATTTAGCTTCACGTCCATTTTGTATTGCACACGTTGCTGCCAGCCACTGCCTTGGGCATGGGCTTGAAAAACCAGCACTCCGCATAGCATCGTTGACCATAAGATCCTTTTCATACTATATTTTTTAAATATTTATCGATCCAGACCGGCTACGACCAGCACGATCTCTCCTCTTACTTTTTTGGCGGAAAAATGCGTAAGGCATTCCTTGAGCGTACCTCGAAATTGCTCTTCGAAGAGTTTGGTCAGTTCGCGACTAACGCTGCAGGGTCTTTCTTCTCCGAACACCTGGCAAAATTCCTCGAGCGTTTTGCACAAGCGCTGAGGCGATTCGTAAAAGATCATCGTGCGCGGTTCTACCGCCAGTTGCTTGAGCAAGGTCTGTCGACCTTTTTTCAATGGCAGAAACCCTTCGAAACAAAATCGATTCGAGGGAATTCCGCTATTGACCAGCGCGGGCACAAAAGCGGTTGCACCCGGCAAAGTCTCGATGGCCAGTCCGGCTTGTACGCAAGCCCGCACCAGCAAAAAGGCGGGATCGGAAATGCCGGGCGTTCCGGCATCGGTAACCAGTGCCATCACGGTACCTGCTGCCATTTGTTGCACAAGCTGCGGCACCAGCTTGTGTTCGTTATGCTGGTGATACGCAATAACGGGACGTTGCAGTTGGTAATGTTGCAAAAGTACGCCCGTGGTGCGGGTATCCTCTGCCAAGATCAGGTCAACGCTGCGCAACACATCTAGCGCACGAAGGGTGATATCCTTTAAATTACCGATGGGAGTAGGAACCAGATAAAGCGAAGCAGCCGGTCTGGCTTCTTCGGCACCTTTAGCAAGGCCAGTGGCAATATCGACAGCTGCTTTTTGCAACTAAAAAAATTAGAAAGCGGATAGAGATCAGGCGGGCCGACACTCCAGCTCAAAATACTCCATTACCGGATTGGCCAACAACTTTTCCGCGGCTGTGCGCGCCAGTGCTTTGGCCTGATCGGCCGAATCGGCCATAACCTGTACCGTAATATTTTTTCCGACACGCACATCTTGTATGGCAGACAACCCCAGATTGGCAAGCCCACCCAACACGGCTTTACCCTGTGGATCGAGCAACTCTTTTAATGGCATTACTTTGATCTCTACGGTGTAGGTCATGCGAGTTGATTTTTGAAGAGCAAAGATAAGAGAACGTACAGGATGATAATGAGCGGAAGGGCTAACCATTGTAAGAAGATCACCGAAAGCACCGACAAGGCGATCAGCAGGTAACGAGGACGATTGTCGGCCCACGAAAAAGAAGAAAACTTGAGTGTCAGCAACGGAATGCGAGAGACCATCAGAAAAGAAAGCAATCCGATCATCGCATATAGAAAGTAGGCATTCAGTAACAGCGAGATCACCCACTCCGCATTTACGTTCCAATACACTACGGGCAACGAGGCTACGAATATTCCTGCAGCCGGTACCGGCATGCCGGTAAAGACATGCAGCGTGGCAGGGGCCAGATTAAAACGAGCTAATCGCCAGGCAGCAGCCAATGGCAACAAGAAGGCAGGCCACAGCAACGCAGCGTTCAATTCCATGGCCGAGGGATGCTGTGCCCACGATAATCGCAAAAAATGATAGATGAGCAAAGCGGGTGCCACACCAAAACTTACCAGATCGGCCAGTGAGTCAAGTTGCTTACCCATCTCCGAATCGGCACCGAGGGCACGCGCCAGAAAACCATCCAAAAAATCTACCACCGCGGCCAGCCCAATAAAAAGCGACGCCATCCAGATCTCCTCGGGAATATCCACATACAATTGCCCCTCGGGACGTGCGGCAACAATCAGGCCCGACTGCAGACCACTGGCAATGGCCAGACAACCAAAAAATAAATTCAGTAAGGTAAAAAAATTAGGGAGCTGCTTGATCATGCGTTATTTTTTCATCAACGCCTCTATCTCGTCGGCAGTGATGGGAATATTTTTCATCAGATCCTT
>JBILFN010000022.1:0-19022 GCA_044351575.1 Chitinophagaceae bacterium | reverse complement strand
CGGGTTCGAGTCCCGTCCGGTCCGCAAGGTTACCCCAAGGGTCTTTAAATGGCCTTGATTCATAAGAGTCAAGGCCATTATTGTTTCAGTAAGATTCATTTTACTTTCTCACTTTTAGTTAATTTGATCCAGATATTCTTTTAAAGCAATTTAAGACCCACCCATCACTCGCAAAACAAACATCAAAATTTCTGCTGTCATGAAACCGATCGTTCTCTTTGCCAGTTGTTTTATTTTTTTTTCGCAACTAGTTGCTCAAGTCGGTGTAGGAACCACTACCCCATCTAGCAAGTTTGAAGTTGTCGGCACGGGCACAACATCTGCTACCAGTGCTTTCAAGGTCGGCAATGCCAGTTCAACCATCTTAAGTGTCAGAAACGATGGCTTAGTGGAGATCTCAACTTCTACCCAAGGCTTCTTACCGCCGCGAATGAACAATGCTGCAGTGAACGCAATCTCAAATCCTTCTCAGGGACTGGTAGTGTACTGTACCGATTGTGGCAATAACGGCGAACTACAGGTATTTAATGGCATGGCCTGGACAAATGCCATAGGAGGCACCCGAAGCCCGGCAATTGGTTCTAGTTATGGTGGAGGAGTTCTAGCCTATTTGCTGCAACCAGGTGATCAAGGCTATGATCCAAACGTACTGCATGGCATCATAGCGGCAACTACAGACCAAAGCACCGGAATAAGTTGGAATAGTAACGCAGGACAATATACACAAACCACCGCATCCAGCTTTATCATTGGGGGAGGCTTATCTAATACTACTGCGATTATAGCTGCCCAAGGCAGTCCAACCACAAATTATGCAGCGGGCATTGCAAGTGATTATGAAAACGAAAATTATTCTTACGTTTGGTATTTGCCAAGTAGAGACGAGTTAAATAAGTTATACCTGAACAAAGACTTAATTGGAGGCTTCTCCAATGCTAGTTATTGGTCGTCTACGGAACATGCTAGCTCGCCTGGCCTCTGGAATCAGGCATACTCACAATCCTTTTTAGACGGGTATCAATCTGTGACATTTAGGGATACCCCACTAAGGGTAAGAGCGATCAGATCCTTTTAATGATTAAAAATTACAAATAGACTATACGTTATTTTCTACCCCCCCTCTTTGAGTTTTAACATGTATTTCTGATTGCTAACAGACGAAGAAGCGTACTGTTCCGTTTTAGCAAAAACAACCAATGTTCCCTACTCTTCTTTTGCGCAACCTGCTGGCCGGTCTATTACTGATATCCATACCGATACAGAACGCCGCTACGGCCAATCCTGGCAAACCAAAAATTAGTAAGACTGAGGCCTTGGGCTGGGAGCAGCTTCCTCAAACAGCCCTGCAGATCGGTCTTACGGGATACTGGCAATTATTGAACAAAAAATTGCTCAACTCCAATGCCCTTCTTACCCTGATCGACCTGAGCAAACCCAGTTACGAAAAAAGGCTATTTGTAATAGACCCGGTCCAAAAAAAGATCATATTGCACACATGGGTAGCACACGGCAGTCAGTCCGGAAACAGTATCGCAATGCGGGTCTCCAACCGTCCATCCTCCAACCAAAGCAGTGCAGGCTTCTTTATTACAGGAGAGACCTACCAGGGAAAAAACGGCTACTCCCTAAGGCTGCAGGGGCTGCAAAAAGATGTTAACGACAAGGCGCTTGCTCGCGGTATTGTTATTCACGGGGCCCGCTATGTTGACCCTGAGAGCGCCCAACGAACGGGTTGGCTCGGTAGAAGCCAGGGCTGTCCGGCAGTTTCGGTCGCCGTACACCGGCGACTGATCGAGCTGATCAAAGAAAAAAACTGTGTCTTTATTTATCATCCCTCCTATCCGGTTACAGCTCCCCTGCCCTCGTCGCTTCCGTAGGTTGCACATACTCACCTATGTTCATAACTAAAAAAAACAGCGCAAACCAAGATCAATAAATTTGCGCCATGAGCGAATCGTTAAAGGTGGGTGTGATCGGAGCAGGCTACCTGGGTAAATATCATATCGAAAACTGGAAGTCGATTGCCGGAGCCACGCTGGTGGGTTTTTACGACCCCGACAAAGAAAATGCGATCGCCGTTTCGGATAAATTCGAGCTGCCCTGCTTTGAAACCGGTGAAGACCTGATCGAACACTGCGATGTCGTAGACATTGCGGCCCCTACCGATCACCACGCCTTTTGGTGCGAAAAAGCCATCAAGAAAGGCAAGCACGTATTTGTAGAGAAACCTTTGGCCGCCTCGATGGAGGAGGCCCGGCGTATCGTAGAGCTGACCCGCGAATCGGGCATTCGCCTGCAGGTGGGGCATGTAGAGCGCTTTAACCCCGCCCTGCTGGCCGTACAAGGCCTAGACCTGCATCCGATGTTCATAGAGGTACACCGCCTGGCCCAGTTCAACCCGCGCGGAACGGAGGTTAGTGTGATCCTCGATCTGATGATACACGATATAGACATCATTTTAAGTATCGTCAAAAGCGGAGTAAAGAACATCTCGGCCAGCGGGGTGGCCGTTCTTACCGATACCCCCGATATTGCCAACGTGCGCATGGAATTCGACAATGGCTGTGTGGCCAATCTGACCAGCAGCAGAATCTCCATGAAAAAAATGCGCAAGATCAGGCTCTTTCAAAAAGACGCTTACATTGGAATAGACTTTTTGGAGAAAAAGGCAGAAGTGATCAAGCTAAAAGGAGAAGCTGATGAAAAAACATTCTCCTTCGATATTGAAACGCCGGGAGGCAAAAAGAGCATCGCCATTGCAACCCCACCCATTCCGCAAGTCAACGCCATTCAACGGGAGTTGGAATCGTTTTTAGAGGCCATTCGCAACAATAGCCGTCCGGTCGTCTCAGAAATGGATGGCCTGCTCGCCATGGAAGTAGCCCACCAAATTCTGGAAAAGATCGCTCAAAACGTAGTGGGGCACTAAACACTGGTTCGGTTACGTAGTAGTGCGCTGCTGCAAATACTGCTCAGCGATCAGCAGGTCTATGGGACGCGTGATCTTTATGTTGGTTTCTTCGCCCTCTACCAGACTAATGCTACGACCTGCTTGCTCCACTACCGTGGCTTCATCGGTAAAATGAGGCTGATACGGCTGTTTAAAGGCTTCGTGAAGCCAATCACCAAAAAATGTTTGCGGCGTTTGCACGAGTAGCACCCGGTCTCTGTTAAGAACCATTGTACGATCAGCAGATACCGCACCCCCTACATTGTTACTGCTCTCTACCTCTTTCGTTTCTACGCCGCGCAAACGTATACTGTCTTTGGATGAAACAACAGGTACAACAGCGCCCGCCTCGAGGGCTTTGTCGTAACATCTACGGATCAAAGGCGGTGTAACCAGGCAACGAACGCCATCATGTACAAAGATGATCGCCTCGCGATCGGTCAGGGCTAATCCATTCTTTACGGAATCGAACCGAGTAGATCCGCCGCTGGTCAACTGAATACTTTTACCGGCAAACGAGGAACTTATCAACTGCCCTCCCATCTCCATAAAATCTTTTGGAAGCACCAAAACAATGCAAATGTCTTCGTAAGCCTGCAAGAAAGCATCGATCGTATAATGCAGCAAGGGGCGATCGGCAAGCGATAAAAACTGTTTAGGAAGTGCCTGGCCCATACGTAACCCACTTCCGCCCGCCACTATGATGGCCCATTTTTTCATGTTCCAAAGATACTAATTGCATTGTGCCATTGGCAGAAGGGCAACAAATTAGCCCTGCCCTTGCAACGACGAGCGGCACCCTATGCTGGCTCGCCAGGGTGTGAGCGCTCTAAAACTGTATAGAGACGCTCCACGATTGCCTCAGGGGTAATACGCTGCATACAGGCATGATCGCCTCGAAAACAAGGCTTATTGCCAAATACCGAACAAGGACGACACGATAGCTCTACCTGAACAGCATTGCCGGGCAATTGCCCCCATCCCATAAAACCGGCATAAGGATGAGTAGCACCCCAAATACTAATTGCAGGAACATCGTATAACGAAGCCAAATGCATATTGGCCGAATCCATGGTTATGATGGCATCGAGTTGACGTAGCTGCGCCAGTTCTTCTTTTAGCGAGAAGCGGCCAGCCATTGATTCTACACCCGAAAACTCCGCTTGCCAACCGGAGAGTATGGTGGCCTCTTTACCAGGGGCGCCAAATAACCTGACCGAAAATTCAGGTCGTTGGTGCAAAAGTTCGACCAAGGCTTTCATTTGCAAGATCGGATAGATCTTTGGAGCATGTTTGGCAAAGGGTGCTATCCCGATCTTATAGACCCTTTGAGCAGATCTTGTGCCGGGTACTGTACTCAACTGTACTGCTTGCGACAATACCACATTAAGCTGCAGCGAGGCAAACACCTGTACCATTCGCTCGAATGCTGTTGGCAATGGCGCTAATTGCTTGTGATGACGACGGGTAAGATCGTTCTTTTCTTTTCTGCCTTTTTGTAAGCGAACAACGTGCAACCCGGCGAGTGAAAATAATACACTCAAGACCTGACTACGCAATACATGGTGCAGATCGGCAACGGCTCTGTAGGGGCCTGCCTTTCGCAGCTGGGCATATAATCTAAGCAGCCCCAAAAAACCCCGATGTTTTCCTTGCAGTTCGGCCCCAAAAAAGGTCAGTCGATCGATCCCTTCAAATAAAGGCGCATAAGCCTGATTAGATACCACACAAACACTACAATCGGGATGCTGTTGTAACAATGCCCGCAGCACGGGAACCGTCATGGCCACATCGCCCAGCGCAGAAAAGCGCATTACCAGTAATGGAGCTGTGGCGCGCAATTAGTTTTTCTTTTGCTGATACAAAACAGGGTTTAACGACTCGTCGTTATACATCTTCATCTGCCTATAGACTTTCATGTACTTTTTTCCTTGGGCAATATCTGTTAGTAATTGATCGATGGCCAGCGTTAGATCTTGTTGTTGCGCCAATAAGAGTTGGCATTTTTCCTGACAGGACGCCCGGTGCTGGTCACTGGCCCCTGCGCGGGCAGCCTCGACTTGCATATGATAGATCTTGAGCGTTAAAATACTCAGCCGGTCTATGGCCCAAGCCGGACTCTCGGTATTGAACGTAGCCCCTGCCAGTGGCTGTACGGCGCTATAAAAATTGAGTAACCAACTATCAATGTACTCGACCATATCGGTTCGCTGCTGGTTCGACAGGTCAATGTTACGTTTAAGCGAAAGACCTGCGGCCGCTTCGATGTGTGGATCGCGCACCAGATCTTCTAAATGCCACTGCACCGTATCGATCCAGCACTTATGATACAACAGGGCCTCTATGGAGCCGGCCGTATAAGGTTGCCGAAGTGGTGCGTCAACACGATCGTGCAGATGATACTCTTGCACGCAACGCTCAAAAATGCTATTACAAAGACTGGCATTCATGGTGAGACGTTCATCAGACCGCGGTACAACTGCAAGGTCCGGACTAGTTTTGTTTTTTATATTTCTCGTTGAGCCCCTTAACCAGATCGTCGGTAATGTCGTAGGCTTTGTCTTTGTAATAAAAAAGACCAGGCTCGTACGAGATGATATACGAGAAATCCTGCGACTTATTATACTCAGCCAAAAATGCCTCGATCTTTGACTTGATCTCATTTTGGCGGCGCATCACAAAATCGCCATACTCGGCATCGAGTGCTTGCTTACGGTTCTTTATCTGATCGTCCAGGTTCTTCATATCGCGCCCTGCCGCCTCGCTCTGTGCCTGGTTCATAACACCGGTGTTGGCCTGCTCTTGATAGTAATTATACTTTTGCTGGAGGTTACGCGCCATCTTTTCCATTTCGGCATTGATAGACTCTTCGCGCTTGAGCATCTCGGTCTTTAACTCCTTGACCAATTCAAAATTGGATGCCACCGAATCCATCTCAAAATAGGCCATTCGAAAGGCCCCGGCAGGTGCATCGCTGCGTGTTTTGCGAGAACCTCCCGTTGCACTTTTGCCGCTTAGCTGCTGAAATAACAACCAGCCGGCCAACAGCGTCAGCCCAATATTCCAAATGATCATTCCGTTTTTACCCATATCCTTTTTTTTACAAATTTCCTTGATAGCTCTCGACAAATATAGCGATTAGCCCGCTTTGGGAAAGACTTAACAAGACATTGACCGGCATAAAAAAAAGGCCGCTGGGTGCGGCCTTTTGAAGATATCTGTTTGATTGTACTCCTACTCTTCTTCGTCGAAGGTCATTGCCTCGCGGGTTGTTTGGAGCAATTCGTACTCTTCTTTGCTTCCCACGATAATCTGATCGAACTCGCGAAGACCGGTACCGGCCGGAATAGGATGTCCGGTAATAACGTTCTCTTTGAGGCCGAGCATTTCGTCGGTCTTGCCATTGATGGCGGCAGAAGAGAGTACTTTGGTGGTCTCTTGGAACGAAGCGGCAGAGATCCAACTTTGCACCCCGAGTGATGCCTTGGTAATACCCAGTAAGGTGGGCGAAGAGGTAGCAGGCTTAGCATCACGATACTCCACCAGCTTTTTATCGGAGCGGCGAAGGATCGAATTCTCTTCTCTTACCTCACGAAGGGTTACGATCTGACCGGCACGCAACTTGGTGCTTTCTCCGACCTCGGTAACCACCTTTTTGTCGAAGATATAATCGTTCTCCTCTACAAACTCGAACTTGTCCGTAAGGTCGTCCTCTAAGAAACGGGTATCTCCCGGATCCACAATGTTGACCTTGCGCATCATCTGACGCACGATCACTTCGATGTGTTTATCGTTGATACGCACCCCTTGCAGACGATATACCTCTTGGATCTCATTGACCACATACTCCTGTACGGCAAAAGGCCCCTTGATCGATAAGATATCGAAAGGTGCTACCTGTCCGTCACTGAGCGGCGTACCGGCCTTTACAAAGTCTCCATCTTGGGCCAAGATCTGGCGGGTAAGCGGAACCAGGTATTTCTTCTCGACACCATCCTTGGCTTGAATGGTGATCTCGCGATTACCACGTTTTACGGAGCCCATAATAACTACGCCATCGATCTCTGAAACAACGGCAGGGTTGCCGGGGTTACGAGCCTCGAACAACTCAGTGACACGGGGCAGACCTCCGGTGATATCACGGAGTTTACCAAGAATACGGGGGATCTTAACAATTACCTGACCGGCCTTTACCTCATTTCCTTCTTCGATAATGATATGGCTTCCGGTGGGGAGGTTATATGATTTCTTGTCTTTTCCTTCTACCAATAATGAGGGGATCTTGGTCTTGTCGCGGGTCTCGATCACCACTTTCTCGCGGTGGCCGGTCTGTTCGTCGGCTTCTTCGCGATACGTTACACCATCGATCACGTTCTCAAAACGTATGGTACCGTTGATCTCGGCCATAATCACGTTGTTGAATGGATCCCATGTGCAGATCACATCTCCTTTGCTAACTTTTTGCCCGTCTTTTACATTGAGCGTAGAGCCGTAAGGAATGTTATTGGTAATAAGCAGGCGATCGTTCTTGGTATCGATGATCCTGACTTCACCCGTGCGGCCAATGACCACATTGGTTTTAACACCTTCGTTGTTGGCAATGGCTACGGTGCGCAATCCGTCGAACTGTATGGTGCCATCGAATTTGGCTACCAAGGTAGATTCTACCGAGGCCGATCCGGCAACACCACCCACGTGGAAGGTACGAAGCGTCAGCTGAGTACCGGGCTCACCGATCGATTGTGCAGCGATGATACCCACGGCATCGCCCTTTTGGGCAATTCCGCCGGAAGCCAGATTCTTACCATAACATTTTACGCAAACGCCACGCTTGCTCTCGCAAGTCAGCACACTGCGAATCTCGACGGTCTCGATACCGGCATCTTCGATCTTTTTGGCCAGGCCTTCTGTGATCTCAGAACCGGCAGCCACCAACAACTTGTCGGTAACCAGATCGTACACATCATGCAAAGAGGTACGGCCTTCGATACGATCGCTGAGTGGCTCGATGATATCCTCATTGTCCTTGAGCGCCGTAGTTGCAATACCACGAAGGGTACCGCAATCTTCTTCGGTAATAACCACGTCTTGAGCTACGTCTACCAGACGACGGGTCAAATAACCGGCATCGGCGGTCTTAAGGGCGGTATCGGCCAGACCTTTACGAGCACCGTGCGTAGAGATAAAGTAATCCAATACGTTCAGTCCACCTTTGAAGTTAGAGAGGATCGGATTTTCAATGATCTCACTTCCGGTAGAACCCGACTTACGCGGCTTGGCCATCAGTCCTCTGATACCGGCCAACTGCTTGATCTGTTGCTTCGATCCACGAGCACCGGAATCGAGCATCATATAAACCGAGTTGAAGCCTTGCTTGTCGTTGCTGAGTTCTTTGATTAGAGTTTCAGTGATACGGGTATCCACACGGCTCCAAATGTCAACGATCTGGTTGTAACGCTCGTTGTTAGTAATAAGACCCATGTTGTAACTCTCCCACACTTCATCTACCTCGGCTTTGGCATTCTCGAGCAATTCTTCCTTTACATCGGGGATGATAAGGTCGTTGATGTTAAATGACAAACCTCCGCGGAAAGCGGTGCGGAAACCAAGCTGCTTGATATCGTCGAGGAACTTGGCGGTCTTGGGAACGTTGGTGATATTGATGATGTCGCCAATGATCTCACGCAGGTTCTTCTTGGTGAGCAACGCATTGACAAAACCTACCTCGGCAGGTACATGCTGGTTAAAGAGCACGCGACCCACGGTAGTTTCGATAAGTTTATTTTCGAGCTGGCCATTCTCGTTGCGCACCGGCGTCTTAACGCGGATCCAAGCATGCAGATCGATCTTTCCTTCGTTGTGAGCGATGATCACTTCTTCGCTCGAATAGAAAGCCTTTCCTTCGCCCTTGACTATTTCTTTATCGGTAGTACGCTTGCCTTTGGTAATGTAATACAGTCCCAACACCATGTCTTGTGAAGGCAGTGTAATGGGGGTACCATTCTGCGGATTCAAGATGTTGTGAGAGGCCAGCATCAGCATTTGCGCCTCTAGAATGGCGGCATGGCTGAGCGGTACGTGTACCGCCATTTGGTCACCGTCAAAGTCGGCGTTAAAGGCCGTGGTAACGAGCGGGTGCAGTTGAATGGCTTTTCCTTCGATCAGCTTAGGCTGAAACGCCTGAATGGACAAGCGGTGAAGTGTGGGGGCACGGTTAAGCATAACCGGGTGACCCTTTAAGATATTTTCGAGAATATCCCATACAACGGCTTCTTTCTTGTCTACCAGCTTGCGGGCAGACTTGACCGTTTTAACGATACCTCTTTCAATGAGTTTACGAATAATAAATGGCTTGAACAGCTCAGCGGCCATATCCTTAGGAAGGCCACACTCGTGCAGTTTAAGTTCGGGTCCCACCACAATTACGGAACGACCTGAGTAATCTACACGCTTACCAAGCAGGTTCTGACGAAAACGTCCCTGCTTTCCTTTAAGAACATCGCTGAGTGATTTGAGGGCCCGTCCGCCTTCTGCCTTAACGGCGTTAGACTTACGGCTGTTGTCGAATAGAGAATCTACCGCCTCTTGCAACATACGCTTTTCGTTACGCAAGATGACCTCGGGGGCCTTGATCTCGAGCAAACGCTTGAGACGATTGTTGCGAATAATGACCCTTCTGTACAGATCGTTGAGATCAGAAGACGCAAAACGACCGCCATCCAATGGAACCAATGGGCGCAGCTCCGGAGGAATTACAGGAATATATTGCATTACCATCCACTCAGGACGGTTCGTGATACGAAGGTTGGCATCTCGGAAAGCCTCTACCACACTCAGACGCTTAAGGGCATCTGCCTTGCGTTGTTGCGAGGTCTCTGTTGCGGCAGCGTTGCGCAGATCGAAAGAAAGTTGATCGAGATCGATACGAGCCAGCAGGTCATGTACGGCTTCCGCACCCATCTTGGCAATGAATTTCTGAGGATCGTCATCGGGCAAGTACTGGTTCTCCTTTGGAAGCGTCTCTAAGATATCGAGATACTCCTCTTCGGTGAGCAGATCGCCAAGTTGCTGACCCTTTTCTTCGCGAATACCGGGCTGAATGACCACAAAGCGCTCGTAGTACACGATCGACTCCAGCTTTTTAGAGCTGGTACCCAACAGGTAGCCGATCTTATTTGGCAGCGACTTAAAGTACCAGATATGCACCACAGGCACTACCAGCTTGATGTGACCCATACGCTCGCGACGCACTTTTTTCTCCGTTACCTCTACTCCGCAACGATCACACACGATCCCTTTATAACGAATACGCTTGTACTTTCCGCAAGCACACTCGTAATCTTTAACGGGACCGAAGATCCTTTCGCAGAACAAACCATCACGCTCGGGCTTGTAGGTACGATAGTTAATGGTCTCAGGTTTGAGGATTTCACCATAGCTTCTCTCCAGAATATTATCGGGAGAGGCCAATCCGATGGTGATCTTCGAAAAAGGCGACTTGGGGCGATTCTCTTTTCTTATTGCCATGATCGTAACAACGATTTGAATGAATGTTTTTGTTTTCTTTCGTTTGCTTTTACGGCAGCTTACCGTTCATTTTACTCGAACTTAAGATCAAGACCCAGTCCTCTCAATTCGTGCAACAATACATTGAACGACTCAGGCACTCCTGCGCGAGGCACATTCTCTCCCTTGACCAACGACTCATAGGTCTTGGCGCGTCCAATGATATCATCACTCTTAATCGTTAGCAATTCTTGCAAAATGTTCGAGGCACCATAGGCTTCGAGAGCCCACACCTCCATCTCACCGAAACGCTGACCTCCGAACTGCGCCTTACCGCCCAACGGTTGCTGGGTAATGAGGCTGTAGGGGCCAATGGAACGGGCATGCATCTTGTCGTCGACCATGTGGTGCAACTTGATCATGTAGATGATACCGACGGTGGCTTTTTGGTGAAAGCGCTCTCCGGTCTCTCCATCATAGAGGTACGTGTGTCCGTACATTGGAATACCAGCATCGCTGCAATATTTTGCGATCTCGTCTACAGAGGCCCCGTCGAAGATGGGAGTAGAGAATTTCAAACCGAGTTTCTCACCGGTCCATCCCAGGATGGTCTCGTAGATCTGTCCCAGATTCATACGGCTAGGTACCCCGAGCGGATTAAGCACCACATCCACAGGTGTTCCATCCTCGAGGAACGGCATATCCTCTTGACGAACGATCTTGGCCACGATGCCCTTGTTTCCGTGACGACCAGCCATCTTGTCTCCCACTTTCAGCTTACGCTTAACAGCGAGATATACTTTGGCCAGCTTGAGCACACCGGCAGGTAATTCGTCTCCGATGCTGATATTGAACTTTTCTCTCTTGTAACGACCCAGCTCTTCGTTGAACTTGATGCTGTAGTTGTGCAAGAGCGTATTGATCTTGTCGTCGGTCTTCTTGTCGCCTGTCCATCCCAATGGATTGACGTTGGCATAATCCAGACCGCGAAGACTCTTATCGCTAAACTTGGCGCCTTTGGCAATTTGAACCTCTCCAAAATTATTGCTGACACCCGCCGATGCATGATCTTTAAGCAGGCTGCCGAGTTTGTCGAGCAATACCTCTTTGAGGTCGGTCTCGTTCTTCTCGTGCAATTTTTCGAGTTTCTCCAGCGAAGCCTTCTCGCGCACCTTGGCGTTCTTATCTTTTTTGGCACGCTGAAAAAGTTTCTTTCCGATCACTACGCCCTCTACTCCATTGGGAGCTTTGAGCGAAGCATCTTTAGCATCACCGGCCTTGTCGCCGAAGATGGCACGAAGCAGTTTCTCTTCGGGAGTAGGATCGCTTTCGCCCTTAGGAGTGATCTTACCAATCAGGATATCCCCTTCTTTTACCTGGGCTCCGACGCGAATGATACCATGCTCATCGAGATCTTTGGTAGCTTCTTCGGAAACGTTCGGAATATCGGGGGTCAGTTCTTCTTCTCCCAATTTGGTATCGCGTACCTCCAATTCATACTCAGAGATGTGCACCGAGGTAAAGAGATCTTCTTTTACCACGCGTTCACTGATCACGATGGCATCTTCGAAGTTATATCCCTTCCAAGGCATAAAGGCCACCTTAAGGTTCTTTCCGAGAGCAAGCTCTCCGTGTTGGGTGGCATATCCCTCGGTCAAAAAGTCTCCGTTCTTTACCTTCTGCCCTTTCTTAACGGCAGGACGCAGGTTGATACAGGTCTCTTGGTTGGTCTTGATGAATTTAGTGAGTTTGTAAACGCGCAGGTCATCTTCGAAACTGACCAACTTTTCATTGGCGTCACGATCGTAACGAACATGAATTTCATTGGCATCCACGAATTCTACCACCCCATTTCCATCGGCATGGATCTGGATGCGCGCATCACGAGCAGCCTTGGCCTCGAAGCCGGTCCCTACAATGGGAACATCGGGGCGAAGCAGCGGCACGGCCTGGCGTTGCATGTTCGAACCCATCAGGGCACGGTTGGCATCGTCATGCTCCAAGAACGGGATCAGCGATGCGCTGAGTCCTACGATCTGGTTGGGAGCCACGTCCATGAACTCCACGTCGCTCTTATCCAATATGGGGAAGTCGCCGGTCTCGCGGCTAACCACCTTTTCTTCTTTTACATTTCCTTTTTCGTCGAGCGGCGTATTAGCCTGCGCGATCTTGGCATTATCTTCTTCTTCGGCGCTCAGAAACACCAGCTCCTTCATGTTTACTTTTCCATCGGCCACACGACGGTAAGGCGTTTCGATAAAGCCCATGTCGTTTATCTTGGCATGCACGCAAAGCGTGGAGATAAGACCGATGTTTGGTCCTTCGGGCGTTTCGATGGTACAAAGACGTCCGTAGTGTGAGTAGTGTACGTCACGTACCTCAAAGCCGGCACGCTCGCGACTGAGACCACCGGGGCCCAGTGCCGAGATACGACGCTTGTGCGTGATCTCGGAGAGCGGATTGGTCTGGTCGAGGAACTGAGAGAGCTGTGAGGTTCCAAAAAATGAATTGATAACAGAAGACAGCGTACGGGCGTTGATCAGATCTACGGGAGTAAATACCTCGTTGTCGCGCACGTTCATACGCTCTCTGATGGTACGGGCCATACGGGCCAACCCTACTCCAAATTGCGCATACAACTGCTCTCCTACGGTGCGCACCCGGCGGTTACTCAGATGATCGATATCATCGATCTCGGCCTTACCGTTGGTCAAACGCACCAAATATTTGATGATAAGGATGATGTCATCCTTGGTCAATGTCTTTTTCTCGAGCGGCAGATTTACATTGAGCTTTCGGTTGATCTTATAACGACCCACTTCGCCCAGATCGTAACGCTTGTCGCTGAAGAACAATTTATCGATGATACCGCGTGCCGTTTCGTTATCGGGCGCATCGGCACCACGCAACTGACGATAGATAAATTGAACGGCTTCTAATTCGCTGTTCGACGTATCCTTATTGAGCGTATTGTAAATGATGGCATAATCTCCACCTACGTCTTCGCGCTGAATAAACACACTGGGCACCTCTAGTGAGGAGATGGTTTCGATGGCCGACTCATCGAGCACGGTGTCACGCTCCATCACGATCTCGTTACGTTCAATGGAGACCACCTCGCCGGTATCCTCATCCACAAAATCCTCCACCCACGTACGCAGTACACGGGCGGCCAGACGCTTGCCAATGTGCTTAGAAAGTGTCTTCTTATCGGTCTTGACCTCATCGGCCATACCAAAGAGTTCCAGAATATCCTTATCGGTCTCGTACCCGATAGAGCGAAGCAACGTGGTTACAGGGAATTTCTTTTTACGATCGATGTACGCATACATCACGTTATTGATGTCGGTGGCAAATTCCATCCAGGCTCCTTTGAAAGGTATCACACGTGCCGAATAGATCTTGGTTCCATTGGGATGCACCGATTGACCAAAGAATACACCGGGAGAGCGATGCAACTGAGAAACGACGACGCGCTCGGCACCATTGATCACGAAAGTTCCGCGCGGAGTCATGTAGGGGATGTTACCCAGAAATACGTCTTGTACGATGGTCTGAAAGTCGACGTGCTCCTCGTCGTTACAGCTTAGACGCAATTTTGCCTTGAGCGGCACGGCGTAAGTAAGACCGCGCTCCATACACTCTTCGATCGTGTAACGGGGCGGATCGATAAAGTAATCCAAAAATTCCAATACGAAGATGTTGCGCGTATCGGTAATGGGAAAGTTGTCTTTGAACACACGAAACAACCCTTCGATGTTACGTTTGTCGGGCGTAGTTTCTAATTGAAAGAATTCTTTGAACGACTGAATCTGTACTTCGAGTAGGTCGGGTGTTTCTGCAAGGTGTTTGATCTTTCCAAAATCAATCCTTGCGTTCGTTTTTGCTGCAGACATAGCGTAAACCGGTTTTATCAACGTTCAGGACATACCTCTCTCGTAATGGCCTCCGAAGTAGAAAAGACGGAAGTCATTGTAAGCTAATTACTTACAAACGGTCAAGGATGTCGAAAATATGTTTGGCCAAAATAAAGGAGGGCAAAGGTAAACAATTCAGTATCACCGCCAAAATTTGTTACCACAAAAATCCGGCCAAACCCTCAAATCGAGGGGGTTGACAACACAGCTTTCAACTGGTATACTTAGAAAATGTCCTCTTATCCTTCGAACCCCAAAACCCGGTTTCGCCCGGGGCACTTTATGATCGGCCGCAAAGACCGACTCGGAGCCCTTTCCCTGGGGCTTATGGTGCTTGTTTACGCCGTAATCAGCATGCCACCCGGAGTGGCCCCTACCTATCTGGCGAGGATCGACTCGATGGAAAAAAAAGTTAAAACCAATTATAAATCAGCAACTAAGAATAGATATAGCGTCCCGAATACCACAGCATCCCGATACCACCCCACAAACTCGTACCCTGGCCATATAGATCGCAATGGTATTCACTACAATCCAAATTACGATCCGCGCTCAAACCTCGGTGCTGCTCCGCCCTATCAACCACATACCAAACCGGTTCCCCGATCCGACCTGCCCGCAGCAGCCAACACGGCGCATCAAAAAAAATATGCCGGCAAGCGAATGGCACTATCCCTGAACGGATCCGACTCGGCGTCGTTGGAAAGATTGCCGGGCATCGGCCCCGTACTGGCCTCCCGCATTATCCGGTACCGCGAAAAACTGGGAGGATTCCACAGCAAGCACCAATTACAAGAAGTGTATGGAATCGACGATACGCTCTTCGCTTTTGTAGAGAAATTCATCGAGGTGAGCGCAGAAGATGCATCGCTAAAAAAGATTGACCTCAACACCGCTACCCTCGAAACCCTTCGCCAGCATCCGTACCTGCGGTGGGAAAAAGCCAGAGCGATCATACGTTACCGCGAAGCGAATGGACCTTTTACATCTGTTAGAGATCTTGAGAAGATACTTCCGTTAGACTCCACCACTCTTTTACGACTGCTCCCATACGTTCATGTCAATACTGTTGCGAGTCAACCTCCCTAACGAACCATCGCCATAAAATATATGATCGCTTTACAGCGCATCAAGAAATGAGTGACCAAAAAACGATCCATAAAAAAAGGCCCTCCGCAAGGAGAGCCTTTCATATGAGAGTAAAGAGATTATTAAGCGATCTCTACTTCGGCACCGGCTTCTTTCAACTTAGCAGCAATTTCTTCTGCTTCGGCTTTAGAAACATTCTCCTTAACGGTCTTAGGTGCACCATCAACCATATCCTTGGCTTCTTTCAGTCCAAGACCGGTCAGGTCTTTTACCACTTTAACTACGTTAAGTTTAGAGGCACCACCACTCTTCAAAATTACATTGAAGGCAGTCTTCTCTTCAGCAGCGGCAGCGCCACCACCGTCTCCGCCGGCTACCACTACGGCAGCAGCTGCGGGTTCAATTCCGTACTCGTTCTTAAGAACATCTGCGAGTTCCTGAACTTCTTTCACTGTAAGACCTACCAGGCTTTCAGCGAGTGCTTTTACATCAGCCATTTGATTTAAATTTTTACCGTTTTCACTGCATGAAAGCTCCAACGGCGGTTTAAAAAAATTTGCCTTTGTTCGATCCTTGCGGAACACCCTCAGGCCTGGGTTTTTATTTTGACTGGTCTTTTAATGGACCAGCTAAAATCGTTTCGTGCCTCTTGCCCTGCTTATCGTGCAAGACGCTTTACCGATTATTCGGCAGCGGCCGTAGCTTGCTTTTCGTGATGATGCAACAAGGCAGCCAGCACGCGCTTGGCAGGTGATTGCAACAGTCCGATCACCTCACCGATCAACTCGTTCTTGGTCTTGATCTGTGTAAGGGCCTTGAGTTGGTTGTCACCGCTGTAGATGTCGCCATTGATAAAGGCAGCCTTTAACACTGGCTTCTCCCCGTTGCTTTCCTTGCGGAAAGAACTGATGATCATGGCAGGCTCCTTGGGGTTCTCAGAGAACAGCAGTGCAGTTACCTTATGCAACGACTCGTACATGCCCGCATATTTTTCGCTGTCGAGTGACTCTAACGCCTTTTTGATCAGCGTATTTTTGGCCACCTTCATTTCTACCTGCTTGTTAAAACAGGCCCGACGAAGTTTACCCACTTGCTCTACGGTAAGCGACTCGGTATCGGTTACATAAAAGTTGTTATACTGAGAGAACTTGCCTTTCAGTAACTCGATCACTTCGTTTTTTTGCTCTTTAGTCATTTTATTAGCGTTTTGACTTTTTTCAATTTAGTTTACCGAACACCGGCTTAGTTGACAAAAGCTTTGGTGTCGATGGCAATACCGGGGCTCATGGTCGAGGCCATGCTGATTCCCTTGAGGTATGTACCTTTCGAAGAAGAGGGCTTGGCCTTGATGATGGCGTTGAGCAGCTCTTGGCTGTTCTCGGCGATCTTCTCGGGTGCAAAGCTTACACGACCGATGGAAGCGTGAACGATTCCCACCTTATCGACCTTGAAAGCGATCTTACCACCCTTTACATCGTTGATGGCGGCGGCCACATCGTTTGTAACGGTACCGGTCTTGGGATTGGGCATCAGGTTGCGAGGACCTAACACCTTTCCGAGCTTACCGATCTTAGGCATTACACTGGGGGTGGCGATGATCACATCGACATCGACCCAACCGCCTTCGATCTTAGTTACGAATTCTTCGAGTCCTACGAAATCAGCGCCGGCATTCTTTGCCTCGGCCTCTTTCTCGGGAGTGCAAAGCACCAATACTTTTTTGGTCTTACCCGTTCCATGCGGAAGCGTTACGGTTCCGCGAATGGCCTGGTCTGCTTTCTTGGGATCTACGCCCAGTCGAATGTGCAGATCAACTGATGCATCGAACTTACAAGTGGTAATTTGTTTTACCAGATTGGATGCCTCTTTTAGAGAATATGATTTATTGGCGTCAACCTTGGTATCGGCCACCTTTCTTTTTTTACTGATAAATGCCATGATTCAGATTTTTGACGTGAAGATTAATTTTCCCAGGGAGCTTTACCTTCTACATTCAGCCCCATACTGCGTGCCGTTCCGGCGACCATCTTCATGGCGCTCTCTACGGTAAAACAGTTGAGATCGGGCATTTTGTCTTCGGCAATAGCCTTGATCTGTGTCCAGTTGACCTTTCCTACTTTGGAACGGTTGCTCTCTTTGGAACCCTTTTGAATCTTGGCAGCCTCCAACAGCTGAACAGCAGCAGGAGGTGTCTTGATGATGAAATCAAAACTCTTGTCTGAATAAACGGTGATGAGTACGGGGAGAACTTTCCCTTGTTTGTCCTGCGTTCTAGCATTGAATTGCTTGCAGAACTCCATAATGTTGATTCCCTTGGAACCCAGTGCAGGTCCAATGGGAGGTGCGGGGTTGGCCTGGCCACCCTTGCACTGCAGCTTCACGAAGCCGGATACTTCTTTTGCCATGTCTTTAGATTTATTGGTTCAAGCGTGCTGCCTATGACAGCACTCCCAAATTCCTCGTAAAAAAGAACTGATTGGGGCGGCAAAGCTAATGGTTAAAAGCCGTTCGGCAAAGCCTAAGAGCGTATTTTTTAAAACTCGCTCAATCTGTTGATTGCCAGCAACAAAAAGCCCCCGTACCAGACGGAGGCTTTAACCATTTTTGCATACAACCAGAAAAGATGACACACGAGCGGCAAGGCGCTTGCGAACGTTAGCTCAACTTCTCTACCTGCATGTAGCTTAGCTCTACAGGGGTTGCTCTGCCAAAGATCTTTACGGTAACTTTTAGTTTTTTCTTTTCGTCGTTGACCTCTTCGATTACACCATTGAAATCGTTGAAAGGTCCTTCGATGATCTTGATGGTCTCGCCCACGATATAGGGCTCGATCATGCTCATACCACCGGCTTCGCTCATCTCGTCCATCTTACCGAGCATTTTATTGACCTCGGCTTTGCGCAGGGCAACGGGATTATCCTTTCCTAAGAAATGAATAACGTTGGTGGTGTTCTTGATAATATCGCGCAGGTCATCGCTTAACTTACCTTCTTTTATCTCGATCATCACATAGCCGGGGTAATAGTTTCTCTCACGCATTACCTTTTTACCACTGGCCACTTTATAGACCTTCTCCACAGGCAAGAATACCTGCTTTACGATCTCGCTCCATCCACCACGAGAGATCTCTTTATCGAGATACTCCTTTACCTTTTTCTCTTTGCCGCTAATGACACGCAGTACATACCATTTGGTATCTGCCTGAGGGCTGAGGCTTTCTGTCGTTGTACTCACCGCTTCCATCAGAATAATTGTTTGTAGATGAACTGAAGTCCGTTACCGGTTGCAAAGTCCATGAGCAACACAATAAAGGTGATGACCAAAGTAGCTACCAGCACGATCATGGTAGACTGCTGCAGCTGTAACCAGGCAGGCCAGGTGACTTTCTCGGTCAGCTCGAGATAGCTTTCTTTTAAATAAGTAGTGATCTTGTTCATACTCCTAAATTTTGCACGGGCAGAGAGATTCGAACTCCCATCAACGGTTTTGGAGACCGCTATTCTGCCATTGAACTATGCCCGTAAGTATCAAAAGTCACCGGCTGTTCGGATTTCTCCTGG
>JBILFN010000096.1:0-6803 GCA_044351575.1 Chitinophagaceae bacterium | reverse complement strand
CTTCGCGCATCATCTCTATCAAGACGGGCGCTTCGCTCGATGTGCCGGCGTTGCTCTTGCAATTGAGTGACTATGGGTTCGATCGTGTCGATTTTGTCTACGAACCCGGACAGTTTGCGGTGCGCGGTGGCATCTTGGATATTTACTCCATCGGTAACGATAAACCTTATCGCATTGAGCTCTTTGGTCACGAGGTAGATTCCATTCGTATTGTAGATCCGGAGACCCAGCTAAGTGAGCGAAAACTCTCGCAGGTCAGCATCATTCCCCGCATCGATACACAATTGGGCTCCGAAAATCAGATCGCCTTACTCGATTTTTTACCAGCCAACACGCTGGTATGGATACAAGATCATGCTTTCTGCATCGATCGAATCGCCGACAACCAAGAGGCGTTCGTACATTTTAGTAACGTCATCGAAGCGCAATCTGCCCCAACCACTATACCAGAGGAGGACGAAGAAAAGTGGAGTCGGCCGGTGGCGGCAGAGAGGATCATTGGGGCCGGTGAGTTCAGTAATGCGCTGGCTCATCGTCACCTTATCTGCTGGGGAGGTCAGAAGAAAGTAGAGGAGCGGCAACGTCTTGTCAACGATGCGTTAGACCTTGCGCAACACGAAGAGCAAACAGAAAGGCGGGCCAATTTTATTATTGAGCATACGACTAAAGCACAGCCGGCCTTTAACCGCCAATTCGAGCGATTGATCGCCGACCTTAAAAATTGGGAGGCCAAACAATACCAGTTGCATATTTTTTCGGATAGCGCCAAGCAGCTCGAGCGATTGCAATCGATCTTTGACGATCTGGCGGCGGGAGTGGTGTTTAATCCGCATACCCAGGCCATTCACGAAGGATTCATCGATCATGATCTGAAATTGGTTTGTTACACCGATCACGAGATCTTTCAGCGTTATCATAAATACAAGGTCAAGCAAGCCTATAGTAAGAACAAGGCCCTTACGCTGCGCACGCTTCGCGAATTGCAGCCCGGCGATTTTGTGACCCATATCGATCACGGAGTAGGCGTCTTTAGCGGTTTGCAAAAAATAGAGGTGAATGGGCGCTGGCAAGAGGCGGTAAGACTGGTCTATCGCGACTCGGATATTCTTTACGTGAACATCAATAGTCTGCACAAGATTGCCAAGTACTCAGGCAAGGAAGGTGCCGTTCCCAAGATCAATAAGCTGGGCACCGATGTGTGGAACCGATTAAAGGAAAAGACCAAGACAAGGGTCAAAGAGATCGCGGTCGACCTGATCGGTCTGTATGCCCGCCGAAAAGCGCAGCAAGGATTTAGTCATGCGCCGGACAATTACCTGCAACATGAGTTAGAGGCTTCTTTTATCTATGAGGATACTCCCGATCAAAGTCGTGCCACGGCCGATGTAAAAAAGGATATGGAATCCGCTTCGCCCATGGATAGGTTGGTATGTGGCGATGTAGGTTTCGGAAAAACAGAAGTAGCCATTCGTGCAGCTTTCAAGACCTGTGTGGATGGTAAACAAGCGGCCGTACTGGTGCCTACCACCATTTTAGCCTTTCAGCATTACAAGACCTTCAAGGAGCGGCTAAAGGATTTTCCGGTTACGGTAGATTACATCAACCGATTTAAGTCGGCCAAAGAAAAAAAGCAGACCCTTCAGCTGTTGCAAGAAGGGAAGATCGATATTATAATAGGCACACATGGTCTGCTGGCCAAGGATGTGAAATTTAAAGACCTGGGACTGCTGGTCATCGACGAAGAGCAGAAGTTCGGTGTGGCCCACAAAGAAAAGATCAAAGAGCTGCGTACGGTGGTGGATTGTCTTACGCTTACGGCCACTCCCATTCCGCGCACCTTGCAATTCTCGCTGATGGGCGCGCGCGATCTGAGCATCATCAACACCCCTCCCTCTAATCGCCAACCGATCCAGACCGAAGTGTTGGTCTATAACGAAGATGCGGTGCGAGAAGCGATCTATTTTGAGGCTGAAAGAGGCGGACAGGTTTTCTTTATTTACAATCGCGTGGCCGGGCTGCCCGAGATGGCCGGTATCATTCAGGGACTCTGCCCCGATCTGCAGGTGGGTTATGCGCACGGACAAATGGAGGGCCATGTGCTCGAGCAGCGCATTTTGGATTTTATCGATCGTAAGTACGATGTGCTGGTCTGTACCAATATTGTAGAGAGCGGCGTGGACATTCCCAATGTCAATACGATTATCGTCAATAACGCGCATCAGTTCGGACTCAGCGATCTGCACCAGCTGCGCGGAAGGGTGGGGCGAAGCAATAAAAAGGCATTTTGTTATTTGCTGGCGCCGCCCATGAGTACGCTGCCCAACGATTCGAGAAGAAGATTGCAGACCCTCGAGCAGCACAGCGAGCTGGGCAGCGGTTTTCAGATCGCCATGCGCGATCTCGATATTCGCGGCGCGGGTAATTTGCTGGGCGGAGAGCAAAGTGGTTTTATGGCCGAGATCGGGTTTGAGATGTATCAGAAAATTCTCGAAGAAGCCATTCGCGAACTTAAGCGAAAAGATTTCAAGGAGC
This sequence comes from Chitinophagaceae bacterium, assembly GCA_044351575.1. GTDB lineage: Bacteria > Bacteroidota > Bacteroidia > Chitinophagales > Chitinophagaceae > JJ008. The sequence continues at coordinate 4,271 of JBILFN010000096.1, read as the reverse complement.
TTTTTAAAGAAGAGATCGCGCGCCAAGACGATTATGTGCAGGACTGCACCATCGATACCGATCTGGAGATCTTGATTCCAGATGCGTACGTAGAAAGTATAACGGAGCGTTTATCGCTTTACCAGCGGCTCGATAGTTGCGAGACAGACGAGGAGCTCGATAGCATGCGGGCCGAGCTGACCGACCGCTTCGGTAAACTGCCGGGTCCGGTAGAGGAGTTGTTCATTACCGTGCAGTGCCGGAAACTGGCGGTACAACTGGGATTCGAAAAAATGAGTCTGAAAGATGAGTTGCTGCGCTGTTTTTTTATCAATCGCCCCGACTCGCCGTACTTTGAATCGAAGACCTTCAAAGGCATCATAGCATATCTGCAAACGCAAACAAGACGTGGACAGCTAAAGCAGAACGGACGCAACTTTTTACTGGTGATCAACGAGGTAAAAGGAATGAGCGACGTACATCGTTTCTTGTCCGATATAGTGGAGTACCTGCAAAAAAAAGAGGCAATGCTGCAGTAGCCTTGCCTCTTTTATGTTTAAAGGGGTAGATTACCAACCTTGTTTGGCTACACCGGCCTTGATGGCGGCCATTGCCTTTTCTTCTCCCATCAGCGTGGTGAGCTTGTTGCCTTTTCCGTCGTTACCCTGGGCCATGTAGGCGCCTTTGGCGGTCTTCGTGATAACGGCATCTTGCATTACGACGCCTTTTTCTTTAGTCTTTACATTGTACGCGGTGATTTGTACGTCTGCCATGTTAAAAGGTTTTCTTGGTTTAGGGGTTGAAGGTACAAGTTCCGGCGCAGAGAAAAAAACCATATAAATCGGAGTGTTTTCTCGTGGTTAGGCTTGGGCGACGGCTCATATTTACATAGAGAGCTCATGAATTCCTGCGCAGGAAGTAACCTCCCTTTAATCACAATCTTATTTATATGAAAAAAATTATATCTGCCATAGTATTGTCTTTTCTTCTTTTTGGGGCCGGGGCCCAAGATCAGCGAACCGCTGACCTCAATCATTGTCTGGCAACAAATCCGGTGGCACAGTCCTTGATCAAGCCCTACCTGGAGCAATTTTTGTTACTTGATGCGCAACTTGAGTCCGATGTGCAGACCCTCATCCACACCGAGCGTATCCAAAACCAGGGCGGCGTGCTTTATCTTACAGATCTCGCTGCCGTGGTACGAACGGCCGAGACGTTGCAGCAACTTGACCAGCGCTATGATAATTTCTTTTCCGAGGCTGCTGTTTTTTTAGCAGCACGTTTCGCGGGCGAACAGCTGTGTACGGGATCGATGGACCCCGATGCTTATCGGGAGGCAGTACTCGACTACCTCGAACTGGAGGTGTTTCGACCGCAAGATGACAGGGCGAGTATGTTCTTCGCAAAGCAGCTCGAGTTCGAGTCGGTGCGCGATATCATCAACAGGTCCGAAAGAGAATGGCTGGCCATGGCAGGAGATCAACTCGCGGGAGACTATCCCGGGTTCGATCAGCCGGTCAACGAAGAGTTCTACTGGCCCTTGCTCAATCGTGATTTTGATATTCGGCTCACCGATCCGGAGCCGGCCTTGCAACAAATGACGTTGGGGCAGCGCGATAATCAAAAACTAAAGGAGATACTCCAATTTATTTTTGATAACTGGACCGAGATCAAGGGTATTTTGGACTGGCTCAACAATAATTTATTTTTTGATTGCAAGCCGTCGGTCACTGCACGCATCCGCCTGGACAAGGACTATATTCCCACTACGCTTTCCCCCTCGGTGCGAAGGGAGTATCGTTATGCAGTGTCGCAAAACGGTGTATTGATGGATGGCAAGAGTACGCGTACCCGTATAAAGGCGCGAATGAAGTTATTCAAAAAGCGTGCGTTCGGGTGGGCCCGCGATAAAGTTTCTTTGGCCGGCATCAACTATTGCTCGCTGCAATGGAATGCTTGCGAGGAAATACCATGGCCTGCGAATGGCGCTCCTTTCTTACAAGCGGCCAATCACCAGCCCTTCAAGACAAAACTCAATCAACAGCATCCTTATGCGCTCACTATACGGGATGTCAACTTTGAATTTCTGACGTTCAAATTATTTTTTAATCAACAAGTCGTCAGGACCATCTACCTGCTGGGGTCGAGTGAGTGTGAGTAGTAAAAAAGTTTTTCATACATAAAACAACCTGCTATGAAACCAGGATTCCTTCTTTTGCCCCTAACCTTGTTACTTCTGCTGAGTAGTTTTGCACTATTTGCACAACAAACCCATCGCCAGTTCGGATTGGGATTGACCCGAAGTTTTTTGCCTGTCAACAAGATGTTGATCGGTCGGGTGGGGATCGAGCAGATTCCGCAAGCGACCCTTTGGTTCGATTACAATAAGTCGATTCGATCTTCAAAAAAGGGATTGCGTTGGGGCGCTTCGGCATCGGTCAACTACGAAAAGTTCTTTTATACCATCGATCAGCCGCTTCCTTATTTTACTCCAACCAGGGAGTGGTTCATATTTTTGGCGGGAGGTATAAAAAATGTAGAGGTATACGGGTATCTGGGTAAGCAGTTCGAGTTGTATCGGTCCGAGAAATGGCGACTGCGGCTTTTTTCGCGATTGGGTCCTGTGTTTCATATCAATCCCTATCCAAACTATATCGAGGCCGGCAGTAACCTTCGAGATGATGGATCTTCTTCTTTTCGTCTCTACGAGATCGATTTTTCCAGACCAAATTGGTATGTGCCTTATTTGCGAGGCGTAATATCATTCGATTTCGTCAAGCGTTACAAGTCCGGTCTTGAGATAGGAATAGCTCCGCAGATCTCTTTTGCCGCCTTTTCGAATGAGGATGCTATTTTTCTTACGGTGCTCGACGATCCGGCCTACCGCAGCCTGGGCACATTCAAGATCAACAGAGGTTTTTACGGGGTCAATTTGGTCATTGCAAAGTAACGACTATGAAAATGGGGTGGCGTAGATCGATCGCGGATCAGTGGATCTTGGTTGTATGCCGTGTAATGATTCTTTCTTTACTGTTCGTCTGCGGTACTTGTACTGCTGCGGTCGCCCTGCTGTCGTGTGCACCGGTTGCTGAATTCGATACGCTCCGAAAGCATGCCGTGCTGCAGCAGGATCGGCCCGAGCTCTTCAACGCCGGTTTTATTGATGTGGTCAATAACGGGCAAGTGGCGGCTTCGGCACGCTTGGTAAAATTGCAAATCGGAGAGCAAGGTAAATTCAGTTTACCCCTTTCTGTTTTTGGCGGGGTTAGCAACACGTCTTTTGCTTCGGGCTCCTCCTCTTCGGTACTCAGAGGAAATGAGCATCTGATCAATCAGTTCATAACTCCGCTAAGCGGCTTGCTTAATCTAAGCATAGAGGGTACTTTGTTTATAAGGTCCCGAAGCCTGGTTACCAAATGGGGTTTGCTTTACCAATTGGGAGAGCGGGTATTGACCGGCCATAGATCTTCTTTGCCCGGATTTTTCTCTGCGCCTCGTCCGCTTCATTTTATCAATAGTTATGTGGTGGCAGGTCTTTATTTTCAGACAGGCGCTTGGGAAAAGAACGATCAAAAAAACATGGGGGTATGCTGGTTGGCCTTACGATATCATCTTTGTTACTCCGGTGTCAACCAGCTTCGGCAGTTCTTACCGGCTTTTGACGGCAATGGGTTGTACGGAGGTTATTCGATGGGAATGGGAGTGCGGGTCAATGCGCTGATCAATCTAAAGGCGGTCTATTATCAATATCAAAAAGCGCCCGAGCCGGATTATTTATTGCCGATCTACCAGTTCTCGTTCAACTATACCGTCAATGCAGCACGTTCTTAGATATCGAGCTTGGCGTAGCGGGCATGACTCTCGATGAACTCGCGGCGCGGAGCCACTTCGTCGCCCATCAGCATGCTAAAGATGCGGTCGGCCTCTGCGGCACTATCGATGGTTACTTGTTTAAGCGTACGCGTGGCAGGATTCATGGTCGTATCCCATAACTGATCGGCATTCATTTCTCCCAAACCCTTGTAGCGTTGTATGCCTACGGAGTCGTCCTTGCCACCGCCGATCTTTTCGACCAGCGCTTTTCGTTGCTCCTCGTTATAGGCATAGGCCTGCTCTTTACCTTTTTTGACCAAATAGAGCGGAGGTTGGGCAATGTATACATAGCCCTGCTCGATCATGGCCTTCATGTAGCGGAAGATAAAGGTCAAAATTAAGGTGGCGATATGCGATCCGTCTACGTCGGCATCGGTCATAATGATCAGCTTGTGATAACGAAGCTTGCTCATGTCAAG